>JBDTGB010000126.1:0-15481 GCA_039937635.1 Burkholderiaceae bacterium
GTCGGGGTTATCCGCCCAAGAGGAAATGGTGTTCAGAAACTGGCCGCCTGTCAGCACACCCGCCAGAATGTCAACCGCCATCGAAAAACCGGAACCCTTGTAGCCGCCCATCGGCAACAAAAAACCCGACAGCGCTTCAAGCGGATCCGTCGTGGGCAGGCCGTTTTTATCGACAGCCCAACCCTTGGGTATGGGTTCGCCATTATCCCTGGCGGCTCTTATCTTGCCGCGCGCGGCGACGCTCATTGCCATATCGAGAATAAAATGGAACCTATCCCGGCAAGGGGCTGCGATACTAAATGGATTATTGCCCAGTCGTGCTTCCCTGCCTCCCCAAGGGCATATCGTCGTTGACGCGTTGGTGCCGCCCATAAACACGAATCCAGCGTCGCAAGCCTGGATGGCATACGGCGCCAAGGCGCCAAAATGGTTGCTATTGCGACACCCAACATAAGCCATCCCGGTTTCGCGGACCATCTCGAGCGCGACACTTAAGGCTTTGGCGCCAACTACAGGCCCCAACCCATTATCGCCATCAACCAGAGCAAGCGAAGGGGCGCGTTTATCCACAACAATTTGGGGATTGCGATTAATGCCCGCGCTACGCAGGCGATCCGTATACGATTGCAGACGCAATACCCCGTGGGTGCTCGTTCCCATCATGTCGGCCTCGACCAGGATCTCGGCGGCCATGGCAGCGTCCGTTGCCGAAAGACCAGCGCGACAAAACACATCGACAGCAAGTCTTTTCAACGACGCGACATCAATTTTGGTATATTTTTTTGTCATCCGCTTCTCTACGCGTATACTTCTGTATGCAGGCAGTATACGTCGCAATTGCACCCGGAGAAACAAATGCGCCCAACTCTTCCAACAGCAACTCCGTCGGATGAGCAGACCGCCCCGCCCACAACCCAGCCGCTCACCGTGCGCATGGCGGAAAAAATCTGCCATTTCGAACGGGCGATGGCAACTCCATTCGCGCTGCGGCAAGCTTGCACGGCAATCACCGACACCATTGCAGTCGCATTGGCCGGCGCACCGGAAAGCTGCACGCAAATCCTGCTGAAAACACCCGGCATCGCGACAGCCCCGGGAAAATCGCTTATTTTTGCCACAAAACAGCGCACTAGCGCCCTCGACGCCACCTTGGTAAACGGAACCGCGTCACACGCCCTGGACTACGACGACTTCAGCGGCGTCATGGGAGGGCACCATTCGGCACCGATCGTTCCGGCACTTTTCGCGCTAGGCGAAGAGCGCCGATCATCGGGTGAAAAAATAGTGCTTGCCTACCTGGTCGGCGTTGAAACCGAACTGAGATTCAGTCGCGCCGTAAATTTGCATCATTACGATAAAGGCTGGCATCCGACATCAACACTGGGAGTCTTTGGCGCGGCGGCGGCCACGGCATATCTGCTCGGCCTCGACATTCCACGCACGGCCATGGCGCTGGCGATCGCCGCATCGCTGGCCAATGGCCTGAAAGCCAATTTCGGCACCATGACCAAACCTTTGCACATCGGCCAGTGCGGCAGGAACGGGCTGCTGGCAACCTTGCTGGCTGTGGGCGGCTTCAACGCCAACCCCACCGTCCTCGAACACCAACAGGGGTTTTTAAATGTCTTCAATGGGCCTGGACTCTATGATTCCGAGCGCTTGTTGAGCAATTGGGGACACCCGCTTGAAGTCGAAGACCCAACCATCGGACTCA
This sequence comes from Burkholderiaceae bacterium, assembly GCA_039937635.1. Lineage (GTDB taxonomy): Bacteria > Pseudomonadota > Gammaproteobacteria > Burkholderiales > Burkholderiaceae_B > JBDTGB01. Next base: position 1,715 of record JBDTGB010000126.1, read on the forward strand.
AACAATTTCCGTGTTGCGGCAGCACCCACCCAGCCATCATGATGATGCTGCAACTTGTCCGCGAAGAAAGCGTTCACGCTGAAGACGTAGTCAATATAACGATCCTGCCGCACGGTCGGCGACTGAAACATACCAACAATCCCCGCCCAGCCAGCCCGCTCGAAGCAAAATTCAGCGTGCAATACGTCGTGGCGCGCGCGCTTGTCGATGGCGATGTCCGCCTGAAAGATTTCGAAGACAACGCTTACAACGAACCTGACATCCGCCGTATCCTGGCCATGACCACCGCGCGAGCGCATCCCGACATGGCTGACGACGCCGCCGAGCAGTGGGGCGCCGAGATCATCGTCACGCTGAAGGATGGCCGCAAACTATCCCGACGCGTGGACAATCTGGTGGGGCGAGGCGGCGACAACCCGATGACGCGCGCCGAGCTCTGGGGAAAATTCAGCAATTGCGCTGAGAAGTCGCTGACTAGCCAGCAAATCGAACCCTTGTTCGAGCAGCTCCAGCAATTGGATCAAATATCGGACATAAACCAGATCACGATGCTTATGCTAGGCGCGGAGCCGGCCTGAATGTATACTTTTCAAAGCTGAGTACTGCTAGGAGAATGTTCCATGGACATTACATCGCCTGCAAAGATTAAAGTGTTTTGGCAACCTGGGTGCTCATCATGCTTGCGCACGAAAGAGTTCCTGACCGATCAAGGCATCGACTTCGAAGCCATTGACGTCCACAACGACCCCAACGGAATGGCCCAGCTCATTGCGCTGGGAGCGCGCAGCGTACCTGTTGTCGCAGTAGGCAACCGTTATACGTTTTGTCAGTCGATGGGGGATGTCGTCAAATTTTTAGGCCTGAAAACCAAGCTTAAGGATGCATTGCCTGCGGAACAACTGGTCGCGAAGCTGGACCTCGTGATGACCGCCGCGGCGCGGTATCTGCGTCAACTCACAGAGGAACAGTCGCGTCAGTTCTTCCGTGATCGCAAGCGAAGCCCGGGCGGATTGGCATTCCATGTATTTCGCGTTGCCGAATTGGGAATGCAGACAGCGCAAGGCATCGAGTTGCGATCTGATGGATTTAAGGACATGCCTCCCTCGGACTGGACCAGTGAAGATATTGCCCGCTGGGGCGAGGACGTGCAGCAGCGCGTCCGGACGTGGTGGCAAAACGAACCTGACAAGACATTGGGGTACAGGGTGACCACGTATTACGGTCAGCGCCCGATGCACGAAGTGTTCGAGCGCACCGCCTGGCATGCGGCGCAGCACACACGACAAATTATGCTGATTCTGGAAACTCTTGGAATCACGCCTGTCCAGCCTCTGACTGCAAGCGACCTTGCCGGGTTACCGTTGCCGAATGAAGTCTGGGACATACAAAAACAAGGCTTTTAATGAACCAGGATCGCGATATTTGTTTCATGACAGCCACCGAGATGGTCGCCGCCATCCGCGCCGGCCATCTATCGGCTCGCGAAACCATCATGGCGCATCTGGCCCGCATCGATAGCGTCAACCCCAAGGTTAATGCGATTGTCACACTACACGCCGAACAAGCGCTGACCGCGGCCAAGGCGGCCGACGAGGCGCAGGCGCACGGGGCAACGCTCGGCCCACTGCACGGTTTGCCGGTTGCCCACAAAGACCTGTTGCTTACCAAGGGAATGCGCACAACCTTCGGTTCCAAAATTCACGAACATTTCGTGCCGGCCGAAAACTCGCTCATTGTCGAACGTCAGCAGCAGGCGGGAGCCATCAGCCTGGGGAAAACCAACACGCCCGAATTCGGCGCCGGCTCACAAACATTCAACACGGTATTCGGCGTCACACGCAACCCCTACGACTTATCCAAAACTTGCGGCGGCTCAAGCGGGGGTTCCGCTGTCGCGTTGGCAACAGGCATGGTTGCGCTATCCGACGGCACCGACATGTTCGGGTCGCTGCGCTGTCCGGCCAATTACACCAATACCGTGGGCTTGAGACCCTCTATTGGTCGCGTTCCGCAAATCCCCGAGCTGGACGGCTGGGATAGCCTATCTGTCAGCGGACCGATGGCGCGCACGGTCAAAGATATCGCACTGCATTTATCAGTGATGGCCGGTCCGGACGCTCGCGACCCGCTGTCCCTGGCCGAAGATGGTGCGCATTTCCGCGCGCCGCTGGAGCGCAGCCTGAAGGGCGTGCGCATCGCCTTTAGCCCGAATATGGGAGGGCTTCCGATCGATAAACAAGTTTCCGCGGTAATCGAGGCACAACGTCACGTATTCCAGGATATGGGGTGCATCGTCGAGGACGCCTGTCCCGATTTTCGCGACGCGCACGAAATCGCCATGACACTGCGCACCCACAGCTTCGATCTGCGCCTTGGCCCGGTAATGGATCAGCACCCCGGCGTCATGAAAAATACAATTGTGCGAGACATCGAGGCAGGCCGCAAACTGAGCGGATCGCAACTGGCGCAGACGCAAAAGTTACGCACAGCGCTATTTCAGCGCCTGCACCGATTCACGCAAACCTACGAGTTCATGGTGTTTCCGGTCAATCAAGTGCCACCCTTTCCGATCGAACAGGAATACGTCACCGAGATTGATGGCGTAAAGATGGAAAACTATATCGATTGGGTGCGCTCTTTGTACTACATCACGGCAACGACCCACCCCGCCATCTCAGTGCCCTGCGGTTTCACGGAAACAGGCTTGCCCGTGGGTATGCAAATCGTCGGCCGTCATCGCGGCGAGTTCAACCTGCTGCAAATCGCCTACGCGTTCGAACAGGCGACGAACGTCGGCTTGCGGCGACCGGCCCTGCTTTAGCCACGCCCAACGAATGGCATCTTCGTCGCCATAACCGTATGAAACATCACGTTTGCGTTTAACGGCAAGCTGGCCATATACGCCACGGACTCTCCGGCAATACTCGCATTGAATAAAGGTTCAGGTGCTTTTTTGCCATCGGCCTGAGTAACGCCCGCCGCAAAGCCCATGGCCAATTCGGTGGCGCAATTGCCGATGTCGATTTGGCCGCAGGCAATATCGTATTTGCGGCCGTCAAGCGACGCCGCCTTCGTCATACCGGTGACGGCATGTTTAGTCGCCGTATAAACGATAGAGTTTGGGCGAGGCACATGAGCTGCTGTGGAGCCATTGTTAATAATGCGGCCGCCACGCGGCGTCTGCGCCTTCATCACACGAAAAGCCTGCTGAATGCACAGAAACATTCCAGTCAGGTTTATATCGACTACGCGCTTCCACTCGTCAAGGGCCAGGTCCTCGATTAGCGTCTCGGGGCTGAAAACGCCCGCATTATTGAACAGGACGTCTACCCGGCCGAACGTCGCCACAACTGTATCAAACAGAGCTTGCACGGATACAGGATCGGCCACATCGGTGGGCACGGCCAACGCGCGCGACCCCGCGCCCGATTCGGCTGCAGCCTGCCGTAACGGTTCGACGCGGCGACCCGCCAGCGCCACATGCCAACCGTCTTTCAACAGGGCCAGCGATGCCGCCTTGCCAATGCCGGTGCCAGCACCCGTGACAATAACCACCTTATGATTAGCATCGATAACAGAATTCATTAAAAACCGCTCAATTCGCCGGTGGCGTGGTAATAAAGATTGGGTTTTCTATAAACCGCCAATATGATGGCCCCTTCTTTCGAGGTGTTATCGTGGCGCGAACCCGCTTTGCGCCAAATGAAATCACCGGCACGCGCCACCCCATCGTGGTCCTCCATCGAACCAGCCAGCATATAAGCCTGCTCCAGTTCGGGATGCTGATGAAAAGGGATATAGGCGCCCGGATCGAGCTTGATCATGCATGTCATCTCGCCCTTCTCTTTGTTTTCATAGAGAATCTTCATCGACACTTTATCAAAACGAGTGGGCTTCCATTCCATTTCGCCGGCCCTGATGTAAAAAGACCCGCCGATGGTGGGCTCGGGTGTGTGGCGAGCAACCATTTTTTCTTTCGTTTCCATACAACCTCCAAAATAAACCAGCCCGCGCAATTAGTCATGAAACTCGGGCGCCCAGCGCATCAAGTAGCGCTCAACACGGCCAATGGCCGTCACCAAAACAATGCCCAATATCGAGAGCACCGTGATCGTTGCAAACATATCGGTCGAATTCAAGGTAGACAAAGAAGTAATGATCAGATAACCCATCCCCACCGTCGATCCAATGAACTCGGCAATTACGACTCCTATCAGCGAAAATGCCACCGCATTGGGAAGCACCGCGAATGTCCACGCCAAGGCATGCGGTATGCGAACATTCCAGGTGATTTGCGTGGGGCTTGCGCCCAATGTACGGCAAAAATCAACAATATGCTTTTCGATGCTGCAACACCCCTTGAAGGTGTTGAAAAAAACCAGAAAAAATACAATAAACCAGGCGGTGACGACCTTCGATGCCAAACCCAATCCAAAGATCATGGTGATAAGCGGCACGAACGCAATTCGCGGTAAAGAGTTCAACCCATTGATGAATGGAGACAAGACCCTTGCCACCCGCGGATTTTGCGACAGCAGCAAACCAACCACAAATCCGCTTATCACTGACACCACCAAACCCAGCAAAGTCGCGTACAAAGTGGCCCACAAATGCGGCCAGATAAATCCCGCTTCGTTGCCCAGCGTCCACTGGTAAAGGCGCTCTATGACCAATGATGGACGGCTTATGAAAAAAGGGTCGATAAATGTATTTTTGGCAAGCCAGTCGATGCGAGTCAGGGTTTCCCAAAGCGCGAGAAAAGTGGCAAAGACCAGCACCTGATAACCCAGAACAACAAGCTTGTCGCGGCGCGTTTCCCTGGCGATTCTTTTCCGATATTCGTCCAGCGCCGTGGAGGTTTGAGTTCGCGCGGCGCCGCTGCCGCCGGCGGGTGGCGCAACAGCGTCTTCACGCAAGATTTCAGATCGCATGGTCAAGCGCCTCTTGTCTGGCTTTCTGGAACTCCCGGCCCAGTACGCCCCATATTTCACGCACATGGTCGCCAAATTCGCGCGACTGCCGCAGCGAGAAAACATCGCGCGGCCGCTCCAGGTTGATTTTGTAGTCCAGCACCACACGACTGGGCGGCGCGGACAACACAATCACCCGATCCGAAAGCGTGACGGCCTCGTCCAGATCGTGCGTAACCATGACGATCGTCTGACCAAGCTGATCCCAGATATCGAGCAGTTCCTTGTGCAGGACCATTTTGGTGTTGCTGTCGAGAGCACCGAACGGTTCATCGAGAAGCAATATTTTCGGTTCACAGGCCAGCGTCATCAACAAGGCGACGCGCTGCTTCATACCGCCGGACAGATGATGAGGAAACAGATCCTGGCAACCCTGAAGATTAGCCAAGGCAAGAAGGTAATTAACCTTGGCGGCGATCTCGGGCTCGGGTATGCCGCGAAACCTAAGCCCAAGGCCAATATTGCGCGCAACAGTAAACCAGGGCAGCACCGTATCTTTTTGAAAGATGTACCCAAGGCCTTCCGGTATGTGACCCGCCGCAACCGGCTTTCCCATGACATTTATAGTGCCCGAGGTCGGTTCCATAAAGCTGGCAATCATGTTGAGCAGGGTGCTTTTGCCACAACCGCTGGGTCCGACAATTGAAACAAATTCACCCTCGCCAACGTCAAAGCTGGCGTCGCCAACAGCATAGCTTTCGCGGCTTTTGGAATAATAAACTTTGGAAACGCCCTGCAGTTCAATCATCCTTTATTCCTTGCCTTTTGAAGAAAGCTCATGTTCACGTTTTTTTCGTACGGCGCCTTTGCAAGATCCTCTTTACTATATTGGCGCCCCGACATGATGGATAGCAGGCGCGCGTAATTGGCTTCGCTAATGAGGTTGTCATAGCTCCAGGATTTCTTGTAAACGGTGATGGCGCTGACCACCGACGGCATTGAGAATCCTTTCAGGTAGTCGGCATAAACGGCGTCCGCAATTTCGGCCGGACCGGCCTGTTTCAGGAAATCGCTGGCCTTTGACAGGCCAGTCACCACCGCCTGCACGGTATCGGGCCGCTTTTCGATCTGCTCCTGCATGACGTAGCATCCATAACCAGGAACGTCTCCACCAAATATGGCATTCCATGTCGGAGCATCTGTTGTGTCGAAAAGCGTGGCGCCCCACCCCTCTTCATGGCCTTTTTCCAGCATGCCGAAAGTGGCCATGACGCAATCGACGGCCCCGCTTTTAACGGCACCCATCATAGTCGCATAGTCTCCCAAAGGCTTGATTGCCACCTTGCCTTTCAAACCGGCCCTGTCAATCATGTAAGTGGCCATCAGCCAAGTGCCCGCCTGCGGCTGGGTAACGCCAATCGACATCCCGCCAAGCTGCTTCACTTCTTTAATGCCGCTGTCGTACAACTTTTTGTTGATCAGAATGTTGGCGTAGGCCACCCGCGTATCCAGGCATCCGACCAGCACGCACTGTTTGCCCGCGATAGTTAGCGCAATGGCATCGCTTACGCCGGAAGTACCCATCAGAAGCTGTCCCGCAGCCACCATCTGCTTGGTGCGCGGTCCGCTTTGCGAATTCAGGTACTCGACCTTCACCCCCGCATCGGTGAAATAACCTTTTTTAAGAGCAACGTAAATCAGTGCATAGCTGGGATCGATGCTGGCCACGCCGTAGGTGGCCGCGCCAGCGTTTTTCGCCTGCGCAAACCCCAATGACGGGACGACAAGCCCACCGAGAGACAGGCCCACAGCGCCGCGCAGAAACAAACGACGGGATGAGTTTTCAGAAAGCTTGCTTTTAATGATCATGAGCAGTCCCCTTGAAGGAAAGTCTTGGTCTGACTATCTAGCCTAACATTTAACGCCCGCAAATTACACAACTATTTCAACGGTGGAACTCGTTTTGCGCGCATCACGTAAAACATTTGCACGCCAATAAGATACTGCCGACAAGCTGGCATAGGTAGCTGAATTGACGTTTGTTGAATCTACAAATCAGTATGAAATATGGAAATAAAATCGAAATCAGCATAAAAATTCCCTACACAAACAATCGGCCCATTCCCCCACGTAAACCCTGACGGAATTCTGAACCCATCAAGAGTATCTTTGGCTTTTGCCGCGTCACGCCGTTTGCGTTCTCGATAATCCTTCTACCACGATTTTTCTCAAGGACTACCATGATTATTAAAAGCAAGCTTTCAGAAGACACGTCCCGCCGCCATTTCCTTCGCGGCGCGCTGAGTTTATCCATCGGCGGAATCCTCCTCCCGTCCTTTTCGTTCGCACAAGCTAAAACCCCCGGCAAAGCCATATTTGGCGTTTCCAGCATCGACCCCAGCTATACGATGGTTTACGTCGCCCTTAAAAAGGGGTACTTCCACGACGCGGGGGTGGAAGTCGAATACCTGAATTCGCAAAGCGGACCGCGCACCAAGCAAATGGTGGCTGCGGGGCAAATCCAGATGGCTATCACAGGCGTCAACGACGCCGTCGCACTAACCACTGCGGGCAAACAATGCGTGCTGGTCGGATGCCTGGATACCCGCATCGTATACGGCAATATTTTGATCAGCAAAAAACTGTATGACAGCGGCATTAAAGACGTGAAGCAACTCGGGGGCCATTCGATCGGTATCACCCAGCCCCAAGGAGGCACCTGGTTAATGGCCACTTACATGACAGACAGGGCCGGCTTGAAAGGCAAAGTAACGATCAAACCATTGGGGGACTACGCGACAATGATGGGCGCCGTTAAAAGCGGGTCTGTCGATTGCACCATGGCAACCTTCGGCATGCTGGACGAAGGCAAAAAACAAGGCTGGGGTGCAACGCTGTTCGACGTCAACGACACCAAGACATGGAATGACATATTTGGCGGAGACATCCCGGGTAACGGCCTGTTCGTTATGCAGGACCTGATCGATAACCGGCCCGAAACCGTACAGGCGCTGGTGACAGCGTTAACACGGGCAACCGATTTTCTTAAAGATTCGACTCCCGACGAGATTGCCGAAGTGGTTTATGCCGATTACCTGAAAGGATTTTCAAAGTCTGCGGTAATCAGCGCTATAACGACGTGCAAAAAAACCTGGAGCTACGACAACATAATCAGCAAAGACAGCTATGGGCGGCTGATATCCATGATGACGGGACGTCAGTACAGCAAAGAACAGCTCGACAAAGATCCCTACGAAAAACAGGTGAATATGAGCTTCGTCAAAAAAGCCAGAAAGATGGCCTGAGCCGGCCGTAACCACTTAAGCAACCGCCCCCGATCGAAATACTTCAACCATTCCAGGACGCCATTCGGTCGGGGTCGATGCCATAAAGTTGAATGGCGGCCGCTACTTTTTCACGCTTTATGCGGCCGGCTTGCGCCAGCGCATCAAGCGCCGCCAACGCGATGTGATGACGGTCGACCTCGAAGAAGCTGCGCAGCTGTTCCCGCGTATCGCTACGACCAAAACCGTCAGTGCCCAATGTGATAAATCTGGACTCAATATAAGGGCCGATCAAGCCCGGATAGGCGCGCACGTAGTCGCTGGCGGCAATGATCGGATCGTCGCCCTGAAGACAAGTCCGCACATGACTGCCAGCAATGGGTTCATCGGGATGAAGCCGGTTGTGGCGCTCGGCTTCGCGCGCCTCGCGCGCCAGTTCGCCATAGCTGGTGACGCTATACAGCGTGCTGCCTACATTCCAGTCCCGCGCCAGCAAATCGGCGGCGGCGATGACCTCGCGCAAGATAGCGCCCGATCCAAGCAAGCGAACTGTGAGATGCTCTGCGGATTCGGGCAGGCGGGCCGGCTGACGCGCGCCAATACAATACATGCCCCTGACGATATCGGCCGCAACACCCTCGGGCATTGAAGGCTGCGCGTAGTTTTCGTTCAGCGTCGTAATGTAATAGAACTCGTTGCGCTGCAGTTCAAGCATCTGGCGCATGCCATGATCGAGTATCACCGCCAATTCGTAGGCGTAAGCCGGATCGTAGGCGCGGCAATTAGGAACCATTGCGGCAATAACGTGACTGTTTCCATCCTGGTGCTGAAGACCTTCACCGCCCAGCGTGGTGCGCCCCGATGTAGCTCCAATCAGAAAGCCCCGCGGCCGCTGATCGGCCGCCGCCCAGATCAAATCGCCGACACGCTGAAAACCGAACATCGAATAGTAAATATAAAAGGGGAGCATGGCGACGCCATGCACGCTATAACTGGTGGCTGCGGCCATCCAGCTCGAGATCGCGCCGGCTTCGCTGATGCCCTCTTCAAGTATCTGTCCGTCCAGCGCTTCGTGGTAGCTTAGTATCGAGCCAATGTCTTCCGGCTCGTAACGCTGACCTACGCTGGAATAAATACCCACCTGTCTGAAAAGATTGGCCATGCCGAAAGTTCGCGCTTCATCGGCCACAATGGGGACGATGCGCCGGCCAAACTCCTTTCCTTTAAGCAAGCCGCCCATCATGCGCACACAGGCCATGGTGGTGGACATTTCTTTTTCGTCTGCCTGAACCGCGAACCGGCCGTATTCCGGCAGGGCCGGCACAGCCAACAGCGGCGCCGACGTTTGCCGAAGGGGAAGATAGCCGCCCAGCTTCCGGCGTTGCGCGTGCAGGTACTTCATTTCGGCGCTATCGTCGGCCGGTTTGTAAAAATCGAGTCGGCGCACTTGCTCATCTGTTATGGGCAACTTAAAACGATCGCGAAATTCAATCAGATCGGTGGCTTCCAGCTTTTTATGGGAATGAGTGGTCATACGCCCCTGGCCCGCGCTGCCCATGCCGAAACCTTTTTTGGTATGAGCGAGGATCACCGTGGGGCGTCCTGTATGACTGGCGGCGGCCGCATAGGCGGCGTGAATCTTGACCAAATCGTGACCGCCGCGACGCAAGCGGTCGATTTGGTCATCAGTCATGCCCTGAACCAAGCGAGACAGTTCTTCGTTCTGGCCGAAGAAGGCGCGCCGGTTGTACTGGCCATCTTTTGCCGCAAAAGTTTGCATCTGGCCATCCACCGTATCGGCGAAAGCCCGCGTCAACGCGCCCGTCAGGTCGCGCGCAAACAAGCCGTCCCAGTCGCTACCCCATAACAGTTTGATAACGTTCCATCCTGCGCCTGAAAACAGGCTTTCCAATTCGTCGACGATACGGCCATTACCTCGAACGGGGCCGTCTAGCCGCTGCAAATTGCAATTCACGACCCACACCAGGTTGTCCAGCCCTTCGCGTGAAGCCAGTGTCAAGGCGCTGGTGGATTCCGGCTCGTCCATTTCGCCATCGCCAAACACCCCCCAGACCTTACGGCCGCCGCAGTCAAGTATTTGGCGATGGGTCAGGTAATGCATGAAGCGCGCCTGGTAAATGGAACTGATGGGGCCGATGCCCATGGAGCCCGTCGGGAACTGCCAGAAATCCGGCATGAGATAAGGATGCGGATAGCTGGACAGGCCGCGGGCCCCCGACTTCGGCGCACTCAGCTCCTGGCGAAAGTGCGCCAAGTCGCTTTCCATCAAGCGCCCTTCCAGAAAGGCGCGCGCGTATACGCCCGGCGCACTGTGCGGCTGAAAGAACACCAGATCGCCGCCGTGACCACCTTGAGCGGGGTCGTGCGCATGAAAAAAATGATTGAATCCGACCTCGAACAAATCGGCGGCGCTGGCGTAACTGGCAATATGGCCGCCCAACTCGCCATAAGCCCTGTTCGCGCGCACGACCATAATCAGCGCGTTCCAGCGCATGATGGCTCCCAGCCTTTCCTCGATCGCCAATTCACCGGGAAACGTCGGCTGCCGCTCGACCGGGATCGTATTGACATAGGGAGTGCCGGCTTGCGGCTTCCAGGGAACAGCGGCACTATGGGCAAGCCGGCATAGCTCGTCTAATATGAAAACCGCGCGTTGCTTCCCGTTCGCGGCAATAAGAGAATAAAAAGCGTCGCGCCACTCGGCCGTCTCTTCAGGGTCAACGTCGCCTGCTGGCAGAGCCGAAACAGCGGCTTCAAGAATTGATTGTAGGAGCAGTGGAGAGTTCATTTCAGATCCGTCGAGCTTGTGGGTTCAAGCTTTATTCTGATCTGTTTCAAGGAAAATTAGCTTTCAAAGACAGCCCAAAATTCGACCCAATCAGTATAAAATGCGGCAATTCACATGAAATAAAGCCAATGAAGCTTGACGCCACTGACTTACGAATTTTGGAAGAATTACAGCGCGACGGATCGCTAAGCAACGTCGACCTGGCGCGGCGGGTGCATTTGTCGCCGTCGCCGTGTTTGGTTCGCGTCAAGGCGCTGGAAACGTCGGGCGTCATTTCACGCTATGTCGCCCTGGCCAATGCAGAGGCTCTGGGACTGGACCTGAATGTATTCATCTCGATCAGCCTCAAATCACAGGAAAAACAAGCGCTGGCCGACTTTGAACAACGCATTATAAAACACGAAGAAGTCATGGAGTGCTATCTTATGACGGGTGATTCCGATTACCTGATTCGGGTTGCAGTCGCCAATATTGGAGCATTGGAACGTTTCATTCTTGAGCAGCTCACATCCATTCCAGGCATAGAAAAAATCCGCTCCAGCTTCGCCCTCAAGCAGGTATCGTACAAGACTGCCTTGCCGCTATCGCGCCATACGAATTGATATCTTGCGGACCCTTGCAACGATTGCTACCTGCTATGGTCGTCTTTTTGCAGCGCCTGTTGCTCCCTGCGACGCTTGCTCTTGTTTTTTGGCGGCGGCTGTAGCGATTTCTCCAACCGCTCGCGTTCGACGCGATTTTGTTCACGTTTCATGGCGCGCCTGGCTCGAATGCCTGTGACCATCTTGAAAACGCCGACAGTAATCACAAAAGTAACAATAAGAATGATGGCGCTTACCAACTCTTCTCCCATACCAGTCCCCTCCAATTCTCGACTGCGTGGATAATACTACGTGCTTGTAAAAACCCGGATCGCAATACCCCATGCTTAATACGCTTTGGCTTGCCTTTTTTATCGTGGCCTCGATATCGGGGTTGTATCAGTGGATCGCGCTAGGCGACACTGAGGTGTTCTCCCGCATCGTGCTCAGCCTGTTCGACATGGCCGATCTATCCGTAAAGCTGATGATTCTGCTATTTGGCACGCTAACCTTATGGCTGGGGTTCCTGCGTATCGCCGAGGCCGCCGGACTTATAGAACGCCTGGCGTTGCTGCTGGCGCCGTTATTTCGCCGGCTAATGCCTGGCGTTCCGGCAGGCCATCCCGCACTGGGCCTGATTACGCTGAATTTTGCCGCCAATGCTCTGGGGCTGGACAATGCCGCAACCCCCATCGGACTACGCGCCATGCGCGAGCTGCAAACCCTGAACCCCAACCCCAAAACAGCCACCGATGCGCAAATCCTGTTCCTTGTGCTGAACGCTTCGTCGCTTACTCTGCTGCCCGTAACCATTTTCATGTACCGGGTGCAACAAGGCTCATCCGACCCCACGCTGGTGTTTTTGCCTATTCTGATAGCCACCACGGCCTCGTCTTTGACGGGCTTGCTGGCGGTCGCTTTCATGCAAAAACTAAAGCTGCGCGACCCCGTGGTGATCGCGTGGCTGGGAGGCCTGATACTGGGCCTGGGCAGTCTCATGGCGCTGCTGGCCACCCTGAGCAGCGCCGCTATCAGCTCAATGTCTTCGCTAATGGGCAACCTGACTCTGTTCGGCATCATCATGGCGTTTCTGGTGGCTGGGGCCAGAAAAAAGATTGCTGTTTACGAATGCTTCGTGGAAGGGGCAAAGGAAGGCTTCAACATTTCAAAAGACCTGTTGCCGTACTTGGTGGCCATGCTTTGCGCCATCGGCGTGTTGCGAGCGTCCGGAGCTCTGGATGTACTGCTGGACGGGATCAGATGGGCGGTGCAAGCATTTGGGCTGGACACGCGTTTTATCGACGCCCTGCCCACAGCGCTGGTCAAGCCATTTTCGGGCAGCGCGGCGCGCGCCATGATGATTGAAACCATGCAGCACTTCGGTGTCGACAGCTTTCCGGCGCTGCTTGCGGCGACCGTGCAAGGCAGCACCGAAACCACGTTTTACGTACTGGCAGTCTACTTTGGCGCCGTCGGTGTGCAACGCGCGCGCCATGCGGTGGGTTGCGCATTAATTGCCGACTTGGCGGGGGTATTGGCGTCGATCGCGGTGTGCTACTGGTTTTTTGGTTAAGCCGACAAACTTATCGGGCAGGTATACTTGCGTCGACAAACGAAGCGTTTTTTTCCTGATCGTAATAACCGCCTCGACACTTATTTTCCAGAGATCGCCATGACATCAACAAAAGAAGTGCTAAGTAAAATAGTTAAAGAACGAAGAGGCCTGTTGGTGCCGGGGGCCTTCAATGCGATGAGCGCCCAGATCGTGGCGGAAAACGGATTCGAGGCGCTTTATGTCACCGGAGCCGGCGTAACGAACATGCACATGGGTTTACCCGATCTGTCATTCGTCGGGCTGCACGAAATCGCGGAACACACTTCCCGCATTCGAGATGCCGTCGACATTCCGATCATCGTTGACGCGGACACAGGGTTCGGGAACCCTGTCAACACCTATCACACGGTGAAAATACTGGAACGCGCAGGCGCCGACGCCATACAAATTGAAGATCAGATCTTTCCAAAGAAATGCGGTCACTTCGCCGGAAAGTCCGTTATTGATCTAAAAGATATGGAAGCGAAGATCAAAGCAGCCGTCGACGCGCGAAAAGACGACAAATTATTGATCATCGGCCGCACTGATTCAGCAGCAGTAGTGGGATTCGAAGCGGCCATCGAACGGG
>JBDTGB010000127.1:0-6649 GCA_039937635.1 Burkholderiaceae bacterium
CCGCACGTAACGTCATAAAAGCCTCTTGAGGTAAGTGGTTAATTGTGAGGCTCATCTTAAGCAAAACTTATTAAAACTGTCAACTAGAATGTCATACAATCTTGTTAGATTTTATCTAGAGGTATAATGCAACTCGCTCCTTTTGGCGCAATTAATTTTCCGTAATGTAAAAAGTCAGGCCTATGAGCACCCGATCCGCGTTTGAAAAGCCGACGACGCTTCGCACCAAGGTCGAAGAGTATTTACGCACATCGATCACTGAGGGATATTTCAAGGGAGGGGAGCGCTTGCGCGAGCAGGAACTATGCGACCAGCTCAGCATCAGCCGCCCAACCTTGCGCGAAGCGCTGCGCACCTTGGAAGCCGAGCGGCTGATTACTATCGAACCGCATCGCGGACCCAGCGTAATGCGCATGACCGAAAAGGCGGCGCGCGATCTGTACGCACTGCGGGCGCTGCTGGAAGGGTTTGCCGCGCACGAATTCGCGCGGCTGGCCAATGACGCCGATATAGAAAAACTGCAAAATATGGTGGCCAGCTTGCATGCCGAAGCAGACCGGGGTGACAAAACAGCGCTCTTGAGCGCTAAAAGCAAATTCTATAACGTGTTGCTTGGCGGCTGCGGCAACGATCTTATTCGAGACATGCTGCCCAGTCTGCTATCGCGCATCAATTTGCTGCGCGCAACCTCGTTCGCGCGACCAGACCGCCTGCCCGAAAGCCTGGCGGAAATAGACAATCTGCTTGAGCGCATACGCGCGCGCGATCCTGAAGGCGCCCGCGACAGCGCGCGCGAACATATCTTGAATGCGCAGCGCACGGCCCTGGCGATATTAAAACAGCAAAACGAAGAAGACATTTCATCGGCGTAACCGCCGATTCTTGTTTGCTATTTCGTCAACGCCACATCAGGAAGGAAAACGAACGCCGGCCGTTTCCAGTTCCCACAGCGGGTATTTTTGCATGACTTGCGCAAACAGTTCGGAAGCTAACCATCTGTTTAGCCAGGCATGAAGATTAGTCCAAGGCTGCGACTGAAACCAGCCGGAATCGGTATGCGCGAACTGGCGGACAAAAGGAGCAATTGCCATATCCGCCAACGCGGCATGATCGCCAAACAAAAACGGCGAATCATGCAGCGTGTCGTTTAAACCATCCAGCCAATCGGCGGCGCGCCCACGATGTTCATCCGCATTCGGCTCGTCATAACGTTCGGGATATTTGTAACGATCAAGATGGTATTTGAAATCGCCATCGCACTCGGCAACCAAAGCCAGCATGCTTCCCAGATCGCGCAGGGTGGGCGCAAGCCACGCGCCGGGGTCATTGCGCTGCAGCGCCCAAAGCATGATGTCCAGACTCTGATCGATAACACGGCCATCAATATCGACCAATACCGGCACGGTTGCTTTAGGAGAAGCCTTCAACAATGCGGCAGGTTTGTCACGCAACGATATCTCGCGCAACTCGCAAACCTGGTCGCTTGCGGCAATCGCCAAACGCGCGCGCATGGCAAATGGGCAGCGACGAAATGAATATAAGACAGGCAGAGACGTCATGGGCGCCGCAATAAGGCGGCGCTTTGTTTTAAGGCCACTTCCGCTTGCGCGCTGATGCGCGCGACCAACGCCGCAGCCGGCTCGGTGCCGTCGATCAGGTCCACAGCCTCGCCGGCCCAAACCATGGCAATGTCGTGATCCTCCGCCTTGACCGCCGCTTGAAACGCCTCGCGCTCGGCAGCCGACGACTTGGCCAGATCGGCCTCGCTGCCATCCCACCGTTGCATAAACCGGTTGCGCAAGGCGCGGCCTGTGTAGGCCTTGGGCCAGTCGTAGCCCCGCACAATATCAAACACATGGGTGCGCTTGGTGTGATCTCCGTGCGCATCGACAACGCATTGCTTGGTCACGTTGCTTCCAAGCGCTTCAACGCTGGCGCAAAAGCGCGTGCCCAACATGGCCCCCTGCGCTCCAAGCGTCAATGCCGCCGCCAGGCCGCGCCCATCGGCAATGCCGCCAGCCGCCACCACTGGAATCGGCGCCACGGCGTCCACCACAGCCGGAACCAAAGGCAAGCTGGCGCGATCGCCGCCGTGCCCGCCCGCTTCGGTGCCCTGGGCGACAATAAGATCGGCGCCGGCCTCTTTGGCCAATAACGCCCCCGCGATGTCTTGCACCTGGCAAATTAGTTTGCAACCCGCCGCTTTTATCGCTGGGGCGTACAAGCGCGGATCGCCGAAAGACAATATGACCGCGTCGGGGTGGAAACCCAGGACAATCTGAATCTTGCTGTCGTCAACCGCCCATGTGATCAATCCAACCCCCCACGGTTGCCGCGTCTGATCTTTGACCAACGCCAGCTCGCGTCGCAGCCACTCAGGGTCGCCATAGCCGCCACCAACCAGGCCCAAGCCGCCGGCGTTAGACACCGCCGCCGCCAAACACCCGCCTGACACACCTGCCATCGGAGCAAGCACGATGGGATGTTCAAGCCCAAACAGTTCAGTTAAACGCGTAGTAATCATTGTTTGTCTCCTTGACAGATGCGCACATTATTTTTCGGGCGTTGTTTCCACGCGAACACCGATATGCCGTTGATGGCGGGATCGCGCCAGTTCAACCTGATGCTGACGCTCTTTAAATCGCTGCTTCTGTTCTTCAGTATGCTGATCGTGGCAATAAGGACAACTTACCCCCTCGACATAAAATTCCGAGGCTTTATCGGCCCCGCTTAGCGGCAAACGGCAGGCGCGGCACAGGTCGTAGCTACCCTGCTCCAGCCCATGCACGACTGATACCCGCTCATCAAATACAAAACATTCGCCGTTCCAACGGCTTTCGTCAGCGGGAACCGTTTCCAAATACTTGAGAATGCCGCCCTCAAGGTGATAGACCTCGTCAAAACCCTTCGAGCGCAAATAAGCGGTTGATTTCTCGCAACGAATACCACCCGTGCAAAACATGGCCACTTTAGTTTTCTTGTTTAGAATTCCACCCTGGCCCGACTGGCGTTGCACCCAAGCCGGAAATTCGGAAAAGCTGGCCGTATGCGGATTCACGGCCGACTCAAACGAACCGATGGACACCTCGTAATCGTTACGCACGTCAACCACCACGACGTCGGGATCCTCGATCAATTGATTCCATTGATCGGGTTTGACGTAAGTTCCGGCCGCCGCCCGAGCGTGGATATTGGGCATCCCCATCGTGACGATCTCGCGTTTCAGCTTGACCTTCATGCGATAAAACGGCGATTGATCCGCCCACGACTCTTTATAGCGCAGCGGTTGCAGGCGCGAATCCTGCCGCATGTAGTCAAGGACCGCTACAACCGCCGAAACTGATCCCGCTATCGTCCCGTTGATGCCCTCTTCAGCCAGCAGCAACGTTCCCGTGACCTGATTGGCCAGGCAACACGCCAGCAAGGGTTCCTGCAACGATTGATAATCGGCGAGATGAACGAATTTGTACAACGCTGCAATTAAAAAATTAGACATGCTGGCAAGCGCGAACGACTTTATTTGTCCCTTTTTCTGCCATAACGTTCGTTGCCCACGCCCCCCATGCTGATGATGCGCTTGGCAGAGGCCTTTTTGGCTCGTTCTTCGTTAATAACCTGCTGCACGCCCGCTTGAAGGGGGCGAAACTTAGTTGGGGTACGCGGTTTTACAAGCATTTATAAGCCTCACGATTAAAGAAAAACCTTTACAAGGTGCTCTAGTCATGACGTCGGCCATTGTTTCTTTTTGTGACGTCTCATTAACCCTCTAGGGTACACCGTTTCAAAAAAACTCGCACATGCTCCAAAAAAAGACCCAAAGACGCCGTTTCCTGGTTTCTAGCGGAAGCCAGTACGATTTTCGATTTCGTATTCGGGCTTTCAATACGCCTGAACTCCACGCCTGGCGGTGCAACACACGCGTAAGTATCAGGAACAATGGAAATTCCCAAGCCTGCCGCCACCAGCGCCAGCGTCGTGCTATTTTCGCGAGCCTCCTGGACAATGCGGGGCGAAAATTCAGAGACGGCCGTAAAAAGCCGACGTCAATCTGCTTATTGTTCAAAGCAAGCAGTTGCTCGCCGGTCGACATATGCAATAAATCCATTTCAATCCGCGGATAGGCCGCGTGAAAGCTGTGAATCAATCTGGGGAAAGCCTCAAAAATAGGCACAGACGCTGTAAACGCAATGCGCAACTTGCCGGCTCTGCCGTCGGCGGACCAAGCACACAGTTCCTTTGCGCTGGCGTACTGTTCCAGAATCGCCACCGCCTGCTCGTAGAACAAAGAGCCCGCATGAGTCAATTCAACCGCACGCCGGGTGCGATCAAAAAGTTGCACGCCCAAATCCCGCTCCAACAGCTTTATTTGCTGACTAAGCGGCGGCTGACTGATATGCAAGGTTCGCGCGGCGCGGCTAAAACTCAACGCCTGGGCCACCGCTACAAAGTAATTTAATTGTCTGAAATCCATACTTATTCGATAAACGTATAGGTTGCAAGTTTAAATAGTATTTGACCCTATAAGTGCTTCGCTACAAAATCGGCCTTGAATTCACACTAATGCGACCCACCTTTGAGACAGCCATGAAACTAACGGCATTACGAACATTCCTTTCGCTGACTGCGGGAACCCTTATCGGGCTTGCGCCCTTTCAATCAACTCTCGCCGCCGATTATCCTGAAAAGGCTGTCAACATCGTCGTGCCCTATTCCGCAGGCGGCGCCGTGGACATTGTGACGCGGCTGGTTGTCAAGAAAATGTCCGATGAACTGAAACGCCCGTTCGTGGTGGAAAACCGTCCCGGAGCGGGCACCAATATCGGCATGGCCTATGTGGCGCGAGCCAAGCCGGATGGTTATACCCTATATACCGCCTCCAACACATTCACCACCAACAAGGCGCTGTATTCCAGCTTAAGTTTCGATCCCGCCACAGCCTTTACGAGCGTCGGACGCATTGGGGAAGCCCCATTGGTGATCGTGGTGCCAGAAGAATCGCCCTATAAAACGCTGGGCGAGCTTGTTAAATATGGGCAGCAGCATTCCGGCGACCTTAGTTTCGGCACGGCGGGCATGGGCAGCTCGGGCCACACCGCAAGCGAATTGTTCACGCGGGCAGGCAAATTCAAGGCTTTGCACGTTCCCTACAAAGGCGGCTCGCCCGCCATCACCGATCTTCTGGGCGGGCGCTTGTCATTCATGGTCATTAATCCGCTGGAAGTCATTTCCCACATCAAGGCGGGCAAATTGCGCGCCCTGGCTGTTCTGAACAAGAAAGGCACACCTTTGCTTCCCGAGCTGGAAACGGCGGAAAAGCTGGGATTCCCCAACCTTGAAGCCACTGTCTGGTGGGGAATCGTTGCGCCCGCCGGCACGCCAGAACCAATAATAACGAAGCTTAACGCGGCGCTGAACACCGCGCTGGGCGACCCCGATGTTATAAAAAGCCTGCACACTTTAGGCGCCGAACCATTGCCGGGAAGCGCCTCGGACTTTCATTCTTTTCTCGTTAAGAATACGGCCGAACTGACCGAAGTCATTAAAGCGGCCAATATCAAGGTCGACTAGCTCCGTTAACAACACACCACTGGAAATACGTCGATGAGTCAGAAAAACGCCCTTATTATCAGTGCGCACTCCGCCGATTTCGTCTGGCGGGCGGGCGGCGCCATCGCCCTATACGCCAAACGCGGCTGGAATGTGCATATTGTTTGCCTGTCCTTTGGTGAACGAGGTGAATCGGCCAAACTGTGGAAGCAGCCGGGGATGTCTCTGGATGTCGTGAAACACGCAAGACAGGAAGAATCGCAAAACGCCGCCAAAATACTGGGCGCCACAGTATCGTTTTTCGACTGCGGCGATTACCCATTGCGTGTCGACGACCAGACACTTTTAAGAATCGTCGACCTGTACCGGCAGCTCAGGCCTGAATTTGTGCTGACGCATTCTTTCAAGGATCCCTACAATTTCGATCACCCTCTGGCAAATCGCCTGGCGCTTGAAGCGCGGATCATCGCTCAGGCCCACGGTCACAACCCTACCGAGCCTGTGATCGGGGCGCCTCCGGTTTTCCTTTTCGAGCCGCATCAATCAGAGCAATGCGAATGGAAACCCGACCTATTCCTGGATATTTCATCCGTCTGGGAAACCAAATACCGTGCCTTCCAGGCAATGGGCGCGCAGGAACATTTGTGGGAGTATTACGATCGGCTTGGGTTGCAACGCGGAGCGCAAGCCGTGAGAAATTCGGGTAAAAAGATCAAATATGCGGAAGCTTTTCAAAGCGTGTATCCGCGCGTTGTCGACGATCTGGCGTAATCCACCTGAATATCGGCGGCCCGAAGCAGCGGCGCAATAAATTAAAAAAGGATTGAAGCATGATGATAAACAAGGCATTCGACCGGGTATCAAAAGACCAGGTCGCCCGAGCCAAAGAAATTGCCTCCACCATACTGGCCGACGTGGCCGGCCGGCGCGGGGCGCTTGATGGGCGAATCAAACCCGTGTCGCCGACGATGCGGGTGTGCGGCCCCGCTTTAACAGTCGAGGTGCGGCCCGGAGACAATTTAATGATTCATGCGGCGCTTGTGCTGGCGCGACCCGGAGACGTCATTGTCGTCGACGGAAAGGCCGATACCACCTGCGCGCT
>JBDTGB010000128.1:0-8065 GCA_039937635.1 Burkholderiaceae bacterium
TCCCTTGCATATTGCGCACATACCAGTGATTCATGTCTTCCGGGTTCATTCGAAACGGCGCATCGGACTGCACATACACGCGCTTGATGCGATTGTCGGTATCCAGAAAATTATTAACATAAGAAGAGGCCCAGGCGATGGAAAAAGTCTGATCGATCGCCGGTAACGCGACGCCCAGCGCGCTGGCCTTCTCGCGATCGATATCAACGCCAAACTGAGGCTGGTCATCCAGACCATTTGCGCGCACCAGCGCCAGGCTGGGATTTTTGGCGGCAGCGGCAAGCAATTGGTTGCGAGCCGCCATCAAGGCGTCGTGACCGAGTCCTCCACGGTCTTCCAGCTCGAAGTCGAACCCCGAGGCCGTCCCAAGTTCTGGAATAGGCGGCGGATTGATTGGAATAACCACGGCATTTTTATACGCGGCAAATTGCGCAAAGACCCGCCCGACCAACGCCTGCACCTTGTCTTTCGCCGCGGTGCGCTGGCTCCAGTCTTTGAGCCGCACAAACAAAAGACCCGAGTTCTGGCCGCGTCCGGCAAAATTAAAGCCCGCAACCTCGAACGTGGATTGCACAATGGCGCTTTCCGTGTCGCGCAGATAGTGACTCACATCTTCAAGCGCTTTTTGTGTGCGCTCAAGCGTTGCGCCGGGCGGCGTTTGAACCTGCACGATCATAATGCCCTGATCCTCGTCGGGCAGAAACGAAGTCGGCAAACGCGCAAACAGCACACCCACAATAGCGATCAGCAAAACGTACATCAACAACCAGCGGCGCGAGCGCTTGATGACATGATCCACGCTGGTATGGTACTTAACCCGGCTATTGTCGAAAACCCGATTGAACCAGCCGAAGAACCCCCTTTTCTGAACGTGATGTCCCTTTGGAATTGGCTTTAACAGCGTTGCGCAAAGCGCCGGAGTAAGAATTAACGCCACCAATACCGACAAAATCATGGCGGCAACTATCGTCAGCGAGAACTGTCGATAGATGGCGCCGACGGAGCCTCCTGAAAACGCCATCGGCACAAACACGGCGGACAGCACCAGCGCCACTCCGACCAGAGCGCCGGTAATTTGACTCATTGCCTTGCGTGTTGCATCGCGCGGCGACAGTCCTTCCTCGGCCATCACCCGCTCGACGTTTTCCACCACCACAATCGCATCGTCAACCAGTAAACCGATAGCGAGCACCAGCCCGAACATGGACAAGGTATTAATCGAAAAACCAACCACCGCCATGATGCCGAACGTGCCAAGAAGCACCACAGGCACCGCAATCGTCGGAATCAGCGTCGCCCGGAAGTTTTGCAAAAACAGGTACATCACAAGAAATACCAGCGCAATGCCTTCAAACAGCGTTTTAGCCACTTCCTCGATCGAAATTTTCACAAATGGCGTTGTGTCGTACGGATACTCAACCTGCAAGCCAGAAGGGAAATACTTCGAGAGCTCCTTGACCCTGGCCCGCACCGCGTTGGCGGTCTGCAATGCATTGGCGCCAGTGGCCAGTTGCACGCCCAGTCCGGCAGCGGGCACTCCGCTATATTTTGTATCTACAATGTAATTTTCGCCTCCCAGTTCGATACGTGCAACATCTTTGACCCGCACTTGTGAACCGTCGGAGTTGACCTTTAGCAGCACATTGCCGAACTGATCAGGCGTGCGCAGCAGCGTGGCCTCGCTGATGGTTGCCGTCAGCATCTGGCCGGGCGCCGCGGGCGTGCCGCCCAACTGACCCGCCGCGATCTGAACGTTCTGTCCCTGCAACGCGGTAACCACATCAACCGGAGTCAGGTTCACGCGAGTCAGCCTATTGGGATCAAGCCAGATGCGCATCGCGTACTGCGTGCCGAACACAGTCGTCGTGCCCACTCCATTGACCCGGCTCACCGGATCCTGCACGCGCGAAGCCAGATAATTCGCGAGATCGTACTTGGTCATGCTGTGGTTCGTCGATACGAACGCCATCACCATCAAGAAGCTGCTGCTCGACTTTGAAACCTTGACGCCCGCCTGCTGCACAGCCTGCGGCAGCAATGGCGCCGCCAATTGCAACTGGTTTTGCACTTGCACCTGAGCCACATCGGGATTGGTGCCGGAGGCGAACGTAAGAGTGATCTGCGCCGTGCCGGAATCATCGCTGGTCGACGACATATAAAGCAGGTGATCCAACCCGCTCATTTGTTGCTCGATCACCTGTGTGACTGTGTCTTCGACCGTCTTGGCCGAAGCGCCGGAATACATTGCACGGATCTGAACAGCAGGCGGAGCAATGGTGGGATACTGCGAAACCGGCAGGGAAATCATCGACAAGCCACCCGCCAGCATCAGGAAAATAGCAATTACCCACGCGAAAATGGGGCGATCAATAAAAAAGTTGGCCATGTAACGGTTCCCGATTACCGCAGGTGGGCCGAAGAGGCCAACTTGGACGAAGCACTCGATGCCCCCACACCAGGAGCGTTGCGAACCGCCACAGGAACCGCCGACTGCTCGACCGGTTTCACGACCATGCCGGGCCGCGCCTTTTGCACCCCCGCCACAATAACCTTGTCGCCGGGATTCAACCCGCCGTCAACAACCCAGTTAGATCCCAGTGTGCGATTCGCGACAAGAGAACGCAGCGCGACTTTGTTGTCGGGGCCGACGACGAGCGCCGTGGGAACACCCTTGGCGTCGTGAGTTATCCCGACCTGCGGCACCAGCATTGCGCGATCGTTAACGCCTTCCTGCAGGTGCGCGCGTACAAACAAGCCGGGCAGCAGCACCTGATTGGGGTTCGGGAAAATAGCGCGCAGCCTGACACTGCCCGTGGTTTGATCGACCGTAATATCAGCAAACTCAAGCGTGCCATCCAGAGGATAGACAGATCCATCGTCCAGAGTCAGTTGCACCTTTGCCGCATTGGGACATGCTGTTTGCAACTGGCCATCAGCCAGCTCGCGACGCAGGCGCATCAAATCAACCGTCGATTGGGTAACGTCCACGTAAATCGGATCGGTCTGCTGCACAGTCGCCATCAGCGTAGCCGCGCTGGCCTGCACGTAGGCACCCGGCGTTACGCTGGAAGCGCCGATCGTGCCTGTAATGGGCGAGGTCACGTCGGTATAGCCAAGATTAATCCGGGCAATCTCGACGGCGGCCTTGCCCGAAGCAACATCGGCGGCGGCCTGTTTCTGCGCGGCGACCGCATTGATGTAATCCTGCTTGCTGACCGCATTAGCCGCCACGAGGATTTTGTCGCGAGCTGCCTGGGCAGTGGTCGAGTCAAGGTTCGCCTGCGCCTTTTGCAAGGCGGCCTTGGCGCTATCCAGCGCCGCTTGATAAAGAGCGGAGTCGATTTTATACAGGCGCTGGTTAGCGTCGACCCGGCTACCCTCCTTGAATTCACGGCGCAAAACGATGCCATCGACCCGTGCGCGCACCTGGGCGACCAAATAGGCCGACGTGCGGCCCGGCAGTTCGCTGCTTACCGCGACACTTTGCGGCTGCACCGTAACCACGCCGACTTCAAGGGGTTGAGACGGTGGCGGCTGTTGCGGCCGATTACAACCAGCCAGCGTCAGTGTCGCTGCTGTGACTAACGCATAAACCGCCTTCGGAGGAATCCAACCAAAACGCATCTGGAGCTTCTTTTTGCAAATTTTCCATTATATATACGTTCACTATTGAGGGCCTGATGGAGCGATGGAGCTTAGCGCGGCAGGGGCCATGTCCAGTTACGGATTTCAGGCTTATCCATGCCTTCGGCGTGGGCGTAGTTGACGCTATCAATGATTTGTCTTTTAAGCCATTCCTTAAGGTGTGCGCCGCGAGTCTGCCAGCCCGGAACGCGGTCGATGACATCGATCGACAGATTGAAGCGGTCAACCTGGTTTTGAATTGCAAGCTCCAACGGAGTGTTGATATTGCCTTTCTCCTTGTACCCGCGCACATGAATATTGGCATGGTTCGTGCGGCGGTAGGTAAACTTGTGAATCAACCACGGGTATCCGTGAAAGTTGAAAATAACCGGCTTGTCTTTGGTAAAAAGTGAATCGAAGTCGCGATCGGACAAGCCGTGCGGATGTTCCGTATCGGGCTGAAGCCGATATAGATCCACGATATTGACGAACCGAATTTTCAGATCTGGAAGATGCCTCCGCAGGATGGCGACTGCGGCCAACGCCTCTTGAGTCAGGATATCGCCTGCGCTGGCCACAACCACATCAGGCTCTGCACTGGCGTCGTTACTGGCCCACTCCCAGATGCCAATACCTTTAGTGCAGTGAACAGCTGCGGCATCCATATCAAGATAAACAGGGTGCACTTGCTTGTCCGATACAATCACATTCACGTAGTCCTTGCTGCGCAAACAGTGATCTGTCACGCTGAGCAGACAGTTCGCATCAGGAGGAAGGTAAATGCGCGTGACTGCCGCGCTCTTGTTGCTGACCAGATCCAGAAAGCCGGGATCCTGATGCGTGAACCCATTGTGATCCTGGCGCCAGACGAGTGACGAAATCAGAATATTGAGCGACGAAATGGGTGATCGCCAGTCAATTTCAAGCTTGGATTTATCAAGCCATTTCGCATGCTGGTTGTACATGGAATCAATAACATGGGCAAATGCCTCGTACGTATTAAACAGCCCGTGCCGCCCCGTGAGCAAATAGCCTTCCAGCCAGCCTTCGAGCGTATGTTCGCTAAGCATCTCCATCACGCGGCCATCGGGCGCGATATCCGTGCCATCGGCATCCTCGGGTTTGATCTCGGCGACCCACGTCTTCAGGCTCGCCTGGTAGACGTCCTGCAGCCGATTGGAGGCGTTCTCATCCGGGCTGAAAAGACGGAAAGTATTCATATTGCGCCGCATCACGTCGCGCAGAAATTTGCCCAAATTTTCCGTTGGCGATACTCTCTTCGCGCCCGGCCCATCAAGTGCAATCCCATAACCGCGGAAGTCCGGAAGATCGAGCGCTTTGCGCAGTTTGCCACCGTTGGCATGAGGATTGGAACTCATCCGCCGATCGCCCTTGGGAGGCAGATCGCGCAACTCGGCTACAAGCGCGCCACGCTCGTCAAAGAGATCTTGCGGCTGATAACTGTGCAACCATTGCTCGACGATCCGCAAATGTTCGGGGTTGGACTGAACATCCGCAACCGGCACCTGGTGGGACCGCCAGAAATCCTCCACCTTGTGCCCGTCCACTTCTTGGGGTCCGGTCCACCCCTTTGGCGACCGAAGTATGATCATCGGCCAGCGCGGCCGATCGGGTTTGCCGCTACTGCGTGCCTGCTTTTGAATAGCGCGAATCTGCTGCACGCAAGCCTCGACAGTGGCGGCCATTTGCTGGTGCATCAATTTCGGGTCGTTGCCCTGGACCACATGGGGCATCCAGCCGTATCCCTTGAAGAGATCCTCCAGTTCCTGCGGCGAGATGCGGGCCAGCAAGGTGGGATTGGCGATCTTGTAACCGTTCAGATGAAGAATCGGCAATACCGCTCCATCACGGACCGGGTTCAAAAACTTGTTGGAATGCCACGATGTCGCCAGCGGGCCAGTCTCGGCCTCGCCGTCTCCCACCACGACGCTGACAATCAGATCAGGGTTGTCAAACGCCGCCCCAAATGCGTGCGACACACTGTAGCCCAGCTCCCCGCCCTCGTGAATCGATCCGGGGACCTCCGGCGTACAGTGGCTGCCGAGTTGGCCGGGAAATGAAAACGCCCGAAAGAGATTAAGCATGCCGGCCTCGTCCTCGCTCTTTTCGGGATAGATCTCCGAATAAGTCCCTTCTAGGTAGCAATTCGAAATTACAGCAGGCGCACCATGACCCGGACCCGAAATATAGATCATGTCCAGGTCGTACTTGCGAATAACCCGATTCAAGTGAACCCAGACAAATGTCTGACCCGGATCCGAACCCCAGTGTCCAAGCAGCCGATTCTTGAAATGCTTCGGGCGCAATGGCTCCTTCAGGAGCGGGTTATCGCGAAGGTAGATCATTCCCGCGCAAAGATAGTTGCAGGCGCGCCAGTAGGCGTCGATCTTGCGCAACTCATCGGGAGCAAGCGGCTGTGCGGAACCGGCTACTAGCTGTTCAGCATTCTGGGCGATTGTCATAAGTCAAACTCCTGTAACTGGGCTGCGCATCATTACGCGACAATGACGGGCGATCTGGCGATCTTCCTGACTTGAAACGACACGGATCCGAACTTTGCTTTGCCGGGTCGAAATCGTACTGCCGTGAAGCTGGTTGGCGGAATCATCGATCAAGGCGCCAAGAAATTCCAGATCGTGGCAAACGCCCTTTCTGACCCGGGCGCTGTGCTCGCCAATGCCGCCTGTGAAGACGAGCAAGTCCAGACCGCCAAGCACGGCCGCATAACCCGCGACCACCTTGCTGATGGAATTGCAAAAAACCTCGATCGCAAGCTGGGCGGGCCGGTCTCCGTTATTTGCCGCCGCCTGGAGATCACGCATATCCGCCTTGCCGCCAGACAGCGCCGTCAACCCGGAATCGTGGTTTAGCAGTTCTTCAAGCGAATCAGCGTCCATGCGCTTGACGCGCAGAAGGTACAGCAACACTCCCGGATCCAGATCGCCGCTGCGGGTCGCCATCGGAATCCCGCCGGTGGGCGTCAAACCCATGGTGGTATCGACCGATCGCCCGTCCTTCACGGCGGCAAGGCTGGCGCCATTGCCCAGATGAGCGATGACCGTCCGGCCCGGAAGAGCCGCGCCGAATTGATAAATGATGGATTCATAAGAAAGCCCGTGGAAACCATAACGGCGAATTCCTTCATCAAACAACGTTCGGGGAAGCGCAAACCTGACTGCCTTCTTTGGCATCGTGTTGTGAAAAACCGTGTCGAAGCAGGCAAACTGTGGAACGTCCGGATAAGCCCGAGTGGCGCCTTCCATGAGGTCCAGCGCAATCGGGATATGCAACGGTGCGAAGTGCAGACAAGCGCGCAATTCGGACAGCAAAGCGGGCGTAACGCGCTGATGATCACCCAGACGCGGCCCACCATGCACGACACGGTGGCCAATAGCACACGGCTTGCTATCCGAGACCTGGGCGAGCCATTGCGTGGCGCGATCCAGCGCGTCCGCCTGCGACCCAAGGCGGATAGACTGGGATCGCAGCACGCGGCCATGCGCGTCCCTAAACTCAAGCTTGCCACTACCGCTGCCAATGCCCTGCGCCGACCCATCAAACAAAAGCAACTCTTCGCGATTGCGTTCTGCGTACAGGCCAAACTTCAGCGATGACGATCCAGTATTAATGACAAGAACCGATCCGTCTGACATGGTGCGGACTCGCTTTTTGTAATACCGATGCCTTCCACTTCGGGCAGATAATTCAGCTTAACACGATGATGCCACCCAACGTCGAACCCGGCGCTCGCGATTCCGGTCATATCAATATAATTCCTGCACAATCAATGAGTTGCGCGGCCTGGACCGAGCGAATATGTTACAATGACTTTCGATCGTGGCGATGCGCAGTGCACCGTCGCATTACGTTAGGGAGTATGTCGCATGTCTGCTCAAAAACAAGCTCAATCATTTAGAAATTTTAAAGTCGAGCCACTTGATTGGGTCGCCCCCGACCCCGAAGAATCCGAAGGCAACACCGGCACTGAAACGCCGGCGCAAGATGCCAATAATTAAGCATAGCCGTGGCTTTTTTCACATTCTGGACGTATGATAATTCGATCTAGATTGAGGACGACATGAGCGAAAATCCAGACCAGAAAAATTGGCGAAATGAAGGGGTGCGCGTGGTGCACGCAGACCAACTCGACGTTAACACAGCGCAAACGCCCGGAATGAACCGCGCGGCGGCCATTAATTACGCACGCGTTGGCGCTCAAAAAATTTGGGCCGGCACCGTCACGATTCACCCAAAGGCCAAAACTGGCGCGCACCACCACGGCGCCTTGGAAAGCGTTATTTACGTCGTACGCGGAAAAGCCCGCATGCGTTGGGGCGACCGTCTGGAATTTATCGCTGAAGCGGGCCCTGGCGATTTCATCTACGTGCCGCCCTACGTGCCGCACCAGGAAATTAACGCC
>JBDTGB010000129.1:0-1792 GCA_039937635.1 Burkholderiaceae bacterium
CCCAGTCTTTCGCGGTCAACGTCGCGCAGCTCCGCCAGCGACAATTGAACCATGGGCACTGCAAAATTCAGGACCTTTCCTCGCTCTTGTTCGGGCACTTTATCGATAATGCCGTTGAAACCCTTGACGGAAAATGTTTCCAGAGCGCCCTGCGCCGCCTTTTGCAGCAAGGGCCGCTGCAACGCCGTGTTGGCGTTTTTGGCGGCAAACCGATCCGCCGCCTCGGCGCGCATGGCCGGGTCATCGAGGGCGGCGCGTAAATTCATGAACTCAACCACCGAATTATTCTGGTCGGCGGGAATACGCAAATAACGATAACTTTGGCCCGATGTTTCCCGTACGCCGGCCAAAAACACCATGTTGTCATCAAGCTTTATAGGCAACATGTAGTTATTGTATTGATGCGACTGTCCATCGCTGCCGATGACGCTGTACTGCATGCTGGGGCCAACATTATGCAAATTTTCGTTCTTCACGCCGGCGGCGCTTCCGGTCACGGCGGCCACACGCTCAAGCATCGGTTTGGGCTGGGGGTTGATATCATCGGACAGATTTTCAACGTTAATCAGGCGCAATCCCGACAGTTCGACCTGTAAGCGCTTCGTCTGTGCACCGCTGCCCACGGTGACGTCAGTGGTTTTGCCAACCGTGCCTTTAACCTCGAAAGGATGATTGCCCGCCCCCGTAAGCGGATAGCCCACAAGATCAAGCTTGCTGCCGCCATCGTCGAAACTGGACTGGTAAACCGTGACGCCCTTGTAACGCAAAGGCTCGTTTACTTCGATCGTGCGATCAAAGGATTTTCCGGTCGCGGGATCGAGAATCTCGACTTCGCTTTTAAAATTGCTGGGCATGCCGGTGGAATAATAATCCACCATGAATTTTTTTAGCTTGATGGTAAAAGGCAAAGGCTGAACCAGCACGCCATCATCAATGCCGACAATGGCGCTGCTGCTTTGGTCCCCTTCGGGAATCAGCACATTCGCCCGAAAACTGGGGTTATTCGCCGGCAATCGCCCCGAGTCAGGCACCTTTGAAATAAGCATGTTCTCGGTAATGGGATGCTTGTCGCCAAGCCATACCTGCGAACGCACGGTCAGTTCGCTGTCGAGCAAACCGCCTAGCAAAATGACGACAATCGCGCCATGCGTAAAAATATAACCCAAGCGATTGGCCCCGCCTTTTTTCGCCGCCACCAGCGTGCCATTGCTTTCTTGACGCACCCTGAATTTATAGCCTTGGCTAACCATCCACTGTTGAATACGCAACAAATTATCGGAAGCGCTCGACGTCGAGGAACATTCAGCACGGTGACGAAACGAGCGCAAGCTGTTGACGCGAACGTGCTCGCGAAAAGAGCACGCGTCATTCACCATCTTGGGGGTATTGCGAACCAGGCAAATCGTTGTCGAGACCACCAGAAAGGTCATGATCAACAAGAACCACCAGCTATTGTAAATATGCCAGACCGAAAACTTATCGAATACGGCAAACCAGAATGGCCCGAATTGATCAATATACGTGCTGGGCGGCTGGCTTTGCTGCAACACCGTGCCAATCAAGCTGGCAATACAGACAAACATCAACAAACTTACGGCAAAGCGCATTGAGCCGAGCAATTCGAGAAAATTTGCGCCCCAGCGACGCGGCGAAGGAATTGAATGCACGTAAGTTTGATTCAAAAAGAAAAGGGACCCCAAGGGGATTTCCCTTGCCCGGCTGGCTACGCGAAAAAAGTTCCGCGCAACCTATGCGCTATCAGCGCAAGCCGGCGGCGTAGTCAGCCACGGCC
>JBDTGB010000130.1:0-6418 GCA_039937635.1 Burkholderiaceae bacterium
AGCGTATTATTTCTGATAACCGCCAAAGCCGTTGTCGCGCAGGGTTCGCTGGTTCAATTGGATACGGCCATTTTCAATATGCTGCAGGCGTTGCGCACAGAGCCCGCGGACGGCCTGATGGTGGCCATGACCGAGCTCGGGGGCGTGCGCGTGCTGTTTCTGGTGTCGGCGGCGGTAGCCGTGTGGCTAATCCTGCAACGATGCTGGCGCACGGCGGCCTACTGGGCGGCAACAGTTGGCGTGGCTCAGGGTCTGGTGGGCCTATTCGCGCTTATCGCGAGCCGGGCGCGCCCCATCGATCTGTACAGCGGCGTCGGGCATTACGCGTTTCCAAGCGGCCACGCGACTTCAAGCATCATCATCTACGGTTTTTTAGCGTATCTGGTTGCGTGGCGTCGATCCACGCTAACGCGGACGCTCATCCCCATAATTATGGCGGTGGGAATAGCGTTAATTGGGATTTCGCGCCTGTATCTGGGCGCCCACTGGCTCTCGGACGTATTGGCCGGTTGGTGTTTTGGAATTGCGTGGCTGGCGTTGGCCATCATTATTCACACGCGATACGGTCTGCACGAAAATACGCACCCCAACGCCTTGGGCGTTTTTGCCGCCGTGGCAATACTGGCCAGCGGGCTGTGGACGTTCAATTATCGCTCCACGGTCGATCTGGCGCTCTACACCGCGCGAACGCCACAGCATGTTGTCATGTTAAACCAATGGACGGACAACGCATGGCGGCAACTGCCACAACGACGAGTCGAGCTTGGCGGCGATAACGAAGAGTTATTTCTTCTGCAATGGGCGGAAAGCCAGGATCGGCTGCAGCGCCGGCTGAAAAGCGCTGGCTGGTCGATACCACCCGTCTGGTCCGTTAAAACAGCGTTATTGTGGCTCTCGCCCAACGCCGCTGTCAGCGATTTGCCGGTGCTCCCAAAATACAGCCGCGGTAAAAGCTCGAGACTGGCTTTTGTCATGTTGGACCCGGCTTATCCACAACAACGCATCGTGCTCAGATTGTGGCGATCCGATTACCTGTTGCAAAATTCGGATCCGCAAACCAAGACGCCCATTTGGTATGGCGCTTTTTATGAAGAAAGCTTTAAACGACCCTGGCATTTGTTTACGCTGGGTATCGCGAAAAATTTGACAGATGGGTCGTTATTTATGCGCTTGCTTCCCGCCGATCTGGATACTGTGATCCCCTCCGCTGCGCCAAACGCATCAAGGGTGCAAACCGTGCTGGCTTTGCCGCAAGCCGAAACGACCTCCGACCATTAAGCGCTAATCACGATCCGATCAGGCTGGCCGCGATATTGATGGACAGGCCTACGATGGCAACGTTGAACCAAAAACTAAGCACAGACTGAATTATTGTCGACCTGCGCACCAATCTTGACATGACGAGCACGTCCGAAGTTTGCGCCGCCACGGCAATCGTAAACGAAAAATAAAGGAAATCCCAATAATTCGGCTTTTGTTCTTCATCGGGAAAATGCAAAGACCGCTGATTCGGCGGCGACCGGTAGAACTGGCGCGCGTAATGATGGGTGAACAAGACGCCCAGCAGAAACCAGGAACCGAGAACCGTGGCGCCCGTAAAGGCATAGTGCAACAAGCGCAAACCGCCGGACCAATCTTTTACGGTGGACAACTCCATAACGATTGCCACCAGACTTGCCACCGATGCAAGCGACATAATTGCAAGAACCACGCCCGCGCTTTCGTCTTCTTGTTCGGCCAGCTTGCGCACTTCGGCATGGCCGGCATGCATCATCAACCACCCGGTCACGCACAGATAAAACCACACCGTTATATTCCAGCCCGTCAAAATCCGATCAGCGAAATTCCAGGTCGAGGGAAGCGCCAGCGCAATGCCGGTTCCGGCCACAATAGCAACGGCCAACAGTGGATGGTTATAAAAAAAATGGCGGGCTGGCTGCATATTGGGTAGTGACTATTCAGGTAAATTATTGTACATAGGACATGTCGTACCAAAGGAGCTTTATGGTCATGGAACGCAAAAAAGCTGGTGATTTCCCTTCTGGTGTCCTTAAGTTGTTTGATTCTTATGTGCACGGCATGATAGAGCGCCGCCAATTTCTGGATCGCGCCGCTAAATTCGCGGTTGGCGGATTCACTGCCTCGGCCATGCTGGAGAGCCTTAAACCGAACTACGCCTTCGCCCAACAAGTGGCAAAAGACGACAAGCGCATCAAAACCAGCTATTTGAATTATCCGTCTCCACGGGGTTCCGGCGCAATGCGGGGGTATTTCGCGCTGCCCGCAAACCCCACGGGTAAATTACCCGGCGTACTGGTTATTCATGAAAATCGTGGCCTTAATCCTTACATCGAAGACGTTGCCCGCCGCCTGGCGCTGGAAAACTTTGTGGCCTTTGCGCCCGATGCTTTGACGCCTTTGGGCGGCTACCCGGGGGATGAAGAAAAAGCCACCAAGCTATTTGCCGAGCTCGATCCAAAAAAATGCCTTCAAGACTTTGTCGCCGGCGCTGAATTTTTAAAATCAAGCCCAGAATGCACAGGCAAGATCGGGGCGGTTGGATTCTGCTTTGGCGGAGGGGTCGTCAACAATCTGGCCGTGCTCTTGCCCGACCTGAGCGCTGCCGTCCCGTTTTATGGCAACCAGCCCAGCGCCGCCGATACGGCCAAGATCAAGGCGCCTTTGCTGCTCCATTATGCCGGGTTGGACGAGCGCATCACCTCGGGCTGGCCAGCCTTCGAAGCGGCGCTCAAGGCCAACGGAATAAAGTACAACGAATATACATACCCCGGGGTTAATCACGGCTTTCACAACGACACAACTCCGCGCTACGACGAAACGGCGGCCAAGCTCGCGTGGTCACGCACCATCGTCTTTCTGAACAAACATCTTCGACCCTGAACCGAATTTATTTTAATAAGGAAAACACCTCGTGGAAGGCAGCAGTCTGCTATCGCTGACGCTGGTCTACCTGGCCGCCGGCGTAATTTCCGTTCCGATCGTGCAACGGCTGGGGCTCGGCTCGGTGCTGGGTTATCTGATCGCCGGCGCCATCATTGGCCCTTTCGCTTTGCATCTGGTGGGCGACCAGACGGATGTAATGCGCTTTGCCGAGTTCGGCATCGTCATCATGCTATTTCTGATCGGCCTGGAGGTGCGGCCGTCCATCTTATGGGGCATGCGCAAGGCCTTCTTCGGTTTGGGCGCGTTTTTAGCCGGCGTCGTCCTGGCCGCCGACAGCGAATTCAGACACGAACTAGAGGGCGATATCGAGCCGTTTCGCGGCTTGCTGCTTGGACTGTTTTTCATTTCCATCGGCGCCAGCATGAATTTGGGCCTGCTGATTTCAAAGCCTGTGGCCCTGCTTGCACTTGTTGCAGGTCTGATAGTCGTCAAAATGGCCGTCATCTACGTCGTCGCGCGCACCTTTCATGTTGAACGCCGAGCTGCGGCGCTAACGGCCACGGCGCTGGCGCAAGGCGGCGAATTCGCCTTTGTGTTGCTGGGCATAGCCTCGGCCTCGGGCATCGTTACAGCGGATATCTCGGCCCTGGCAACCTCCGCAGTAGCCATTTCCATGGCGCTCACTCCACTAATGCTGATCGCTTACAAACGCTGGTGCTCAGGCGATTTGGCAAAAAGTCCCGAACCCGGAAATGACGCCTTCGATAACCATCCCGACGTCATCGTGGCCGGTTTCGGGCGTTTTGGTCAAATTGCCGCACGGTTGTTGATCGTCAACCGTTTCAAAATTTCGACGCTGGACGCCAGCGCCGAACAGGTTGACCTGGTGCGCCGCTTCGGGAGCCGGGTTTATTACGGCGATGCCACGCGACTTGATTTGCTGCGCGCGGCAGGCGCGGCCGACGCGAAAGTGCTGATCGTCGCCATTGACGACCGCGATCAGGCCGAAAAATTGGTGGAAATCGCCATTCGGTATTTTCCCAACCTGAAGGTGCTCGCTCGCGCTTATGACCGGCGTCATGCCTACCGCCTGCTGGATAAAGGGGCCCACGTGGTGGAACGGGAAACCTTCGAAGCCGGGCTTACTTTGGGCGCGGAAGCGCTTAAGACACTAGGATTCAAAGCCGATCAGGCAACGCGCGCCGCGCGTTTATTTCGCACCCACGACGAAAACATGTTTCGCGCGCTGGCACAGGACTGGGGCGACGAAGAACGCTACATAGTCGCCACCAAGGAAACCAGCGAACGCATGAACGAGCTGCTGGCCGCCGACATACAAACCATACTGCGCGAGTCCGACAGCGATCAGGCATAACGACGGCGGTTCAATCCGTTTGATGCAATGCTCAACCACAATCGCCACCGATGCGAAAGTTAATGCCATTCGCGCAACCAGCCCAGTCCGTCCGACGTCTTGCCTCGGGGAACATACTCGCAGCCAACCCAGCCTTTATAGCCAAGCTCATCGATCAAACGCAACAGGTATGGGTAGTTGATTTCGCCCTCGTCCGGTTCATGGCGACGGGGCACGCTGGCAATCTGGATATGGCCAACATTCGAAATTGTTTGCGTCAACTTCGTCGCCAGGTCGCCCTCGACAATCTGGCAATGGTACACGTCGAACTGCACTTTCAGGTTAGGCGCCCCGACCTCGCGGCATATTTGCTGCGCATCGTCTTGCCGGTTCAGAAAATAGCCGGGTATATCGCGCGTATTGATCGGCTCTATCACAATCGTTACATTGCGCGCGACCGCCTCGCGGGCCGCGTACGCCAGGTTCTTGATATACGCGGCGCGATGCCGGGCCCGATCATCGGTTTTTCCCATCAACCCCGCCATGACGTGAACCCGTTCGCAGCCAAGCGCCTGCGCATAAACGAGCGCTGTCTGAATAGTGTGCTTGAACTCGTCGCGCCGGCCCGGCAGCGACGCAATGCCTCGCTCACCCTTGCTCCAATCGCCGGGAGGCGCGTTAAAAAGCGCCTGGGTCAGCCCATGTTCCTGCAGTCGGGCGGCAAGATCGGACGCCGGGAAATCGTAGGGAAACAGGCACTCAACGCCTTTGAAACCGTCGCGCGCGGCAGCGCCGAAGCGATCAAGGAAGGCGTGTTCCTGGTACATCATCGTAAGGTTGGCATCAAATCGTGGCATGATTTTGTCTCGGATAATATAAAGAGTCACGCTTTACCAGCGGGCTCCGAAATGCGTGCGCAACTCGTTAATTTGCGGTTCGGACAGCGCGGCGGGATGCGGATCGGTCAGCAGCCACAAGCGCGCCGTTTCTTCAAGTTCTTCGAGTGCCCAGGCCGCCTGCGATACGCTGGCGCCCCAGACCACGGGGCCAAGCCGTTCCAGCAAGACGCCTCGCACGTCGCACGCCAGTTTGCATACAAGCTGCGCCACCGCCGGATCGCCGGGCCGATAGTACGGAATCAGCGGAATGTGCCCCACCTTCATTACATAATACGGCGTGATCGGCGGCAGCACATCTGTTTTGGACCACACCCCCGCAAGAGTCAGTGCGACCAGATGCGTGGAGTGGGTGTGCACGACGCCATGAACATCAGGGTTATGGTCATAAACAGCGCGATGCAGCGCGAGCGTTTTCGATGGCTTGCTTCCACCCACCCATTGCCCATCGCGATCGACTTTCGCTATCGTTGCCGGATCAATATGCCCCAGGCAGGCGTCAGTGGGCGTTATCAACCAGCCATCTTCAAGCCGGGCGCTGATGTTGCCCGACGAGCCCACGGTATAGCGGCGCTGATACAGGCTGGCGCCAATTCGCGCAATTTCTTCGCGCGCCTGATTCTCGATCACGGTCGCGGCGGACATAACAACACCCATATACTTACCTTTTCAGTTAGGCTGACCAGCCCAATCAATCGCTATAAATTCCAACTGGATGACGCGCCACGAAATGGCCGTCGCCCACTTTCACCAAAGGCTTGACAATTGGCTCATCGCCCACCTTGTGCACGGCGCTGGGAATTTCATCGTCCAGCAAAGAGTGAACCCGATGACGGCGGCCAGGGTCTGCGATCGGCACCGCAGCCATCAGTTTTTTCGTATAAGGATGCCGGGGATCCTCGAAAATGGCGCGCCGCGGACCAATTTCAACGACCTGCCCCAGATACATCACCACCACTCTGTGACTGACGCGCTCCACCACCGCCATATTATGTGAAATAAACAAAATGGCCAAACCCAGTTCACGCTGCAAGCCCAACAGCAAGTTAACAATTTGCGCCTGTATGGACACGTCCAACGCGGATACCGCTTCGTCGGCAATAATAATTTTCGGATCCAGCGCCAGGGCTCGGGCGATGCAGATGCGTTGTCTTTGCCCACCTGAGAACTCGTGCGGGTAGCGATCAATCATTTCAGATTCAAGGCCGCACTTGTCCATTAGCCAGCGCACCCGCTCCTGCGCCTTGCGCCCCTTGGCCACGCC
>JBDTGB010000131.1:0-1888 GCA_039937635.1 Burkholderiaceae bacterium
ACCGGCGACGACGTGCCCGTGCCGTACCTGCAGCGCACCCGCGACTGGTATCTGGCCTTGGGTTACGACAACCCTTATCGTTGGGCGCACTACACAAGTGTGCCGTTTCAGCCTCTTGAAAAGCCGCTCTCGCAGTCAACGCTTGCGCTAATTACCACTGCGGCGCCTTATCAACGCGATAAAGGAAATCAGGGGCCCGGAGCCGCCTACAACGCATCCGCTAAATTCTACGATGTATATACATTAGACACTGTTCACGATCATGATGTGCGCATATCCCATGTTGCCATTGACCGCAAGCATACGTCCATGGAGGATAGCGGAACCTGGTTCCCCCTGCCCGCGCTGCGCGAGCTTGTGCGACAGAGCCGTATTGGCCGGCTGGCGCCTTATTTTTACGGCGCGCCCACCAACCGCAGTCAGCGTCACACTCTGGATGTGGACTGCCCTCAGTTGTTCGACTATTGCCGGCGTGACAAGGTCGATGTGGCGGTGTTGGTCCCCAACTGTCCGGTTTGTCATCAGACATTGAGCCTGGTGGCGCGCTATCTCGAAGCGCGCGGCGTTGCGACGGTGATCATGGCGTGTGCCAAAGATATTCCTGAATACTGCGGCGTGCCGCGCATGCTGTTTAGCGACTTTCCTTTGGGCAATGCCGCTGGCCGGCCGCACGATCCGGAATCGCAGGCCGTTACTCTGGAATTGGCGCTGCGTGTATTGGAATCGGCCCCGATGGCGCGCACCACGGTGCAGTCGCCTTTACGCTGGAGCGATACGCATGAATGGAAACTGGATTACTGTAATGCGGAACGGTTGTCGCGGGCTGAATTGGCTGGCTTGCGCGATGAAGCCGATAAGGCGCGTGAAATTGCCAAGGTCCTTCGGGAAAATAAGACGTCATCATGAATTTCAAGCTTACCGAACAGCAGGAACAGTTGCGCGATGCGGCGCGCAAGTTTGCTCAATCGTCGTTACGCGATGTCGCTAAAACAGTCGAAGAAGAGGGCCTGCCCCTGCCGCAAGAATGGGTTGGCAAAATGGCGCACATGGGCCTTCTTGGGGTCAACATTGATCAACAATACGGCGGCCTGGGTTTGAGTCATCTTGACGCGGTTTTGGTGCTTGAGGAAGTGGCCAAAATTTCGCCCGCCGTTGCCTTCCCAATTTTCGAATCATCCTTCGGGCCCATGTTGGCGATTAGTCATTTCGCCTCTGAAGAGCTTAAGCAACGCGTCATGCCGCGGGTATGCGCGGGGGAATTGATTGTGGCCGTAAGCATGTCCGAACCGGATGCCGGCAGTGCGCTAACCGACCTTAAAACCAGGGGGGTCGTCAGCGGCGACAAAATCGTTATTAACGGCCAAAAGCGGTGGTGCTCGGGCGCGGGCCATTCGGGCGCCTATATGGTGTATTGCCGTCTGTCGGATCGACTGGGTTCGGGGGGTATTGGCGCCGTATATGTTGAAAAGGAGACGCCGGGGCTTACTTTCGGCAAGCAAGAGCGCCTGATGGGTTTTCGCGGCATCGCCAGTGCCGATATGTACTTTGACAATGTCGAAATACCGCTATCCAATTTAATCGTTCCCGCTGGCGGCTTTAAAAAGTTGATGGAAGCGTTCGATCTGGAACGTTGCGGCAATGCCACCATGAGTGTGGCCCTTGCCACGGGCGCATTGGACTATGTGCTCGATTATGTGCGGCAGCGCCGCCAGTTCGGAAAACCGATAATGGAGTTTCAGGCGGTTCAGATGAAGCTGGCGGAAATGGCGATGCGGGTCGAGGCGGCGCGTTTGTTGCTTTATCAGGCCGTCGTGAATGCTCAAGACGGCCTGCCGTCGATCAAGGAAAGTTCGATGGCGAAATGCTTTGCCAACGAAATGGTGCGCGA
>JBDTGB010000132.1:0-14742 GCA_039937635.1 Burkholderiaceae bacterium
GATGACGTCGTACTGCTTCGAGCCCGACGTGAGCGATGCCGTCATCTTTTCCACGTACACGCCATAAGAATTCGGCACCTTGATGATCTTGACGTTATTTTTCGCACCCCATTTCACCATCATGTTGATCGACGCTTCTTGCAGCGGATTAGGCTGATACGCGATGCGCAATTCCTGCTGCGCAGCCACTGCATTGCCCACACTGCCAGCGCATAGCATGATCCCTGCAGCGCCCACCACGAGCCACTGTTTTGCCTTTTTCATGTCTACCTCCTTGAGGTTATATTGCCCTTCTATTTTTAGCCAACTACAAAAACGGCGCAGGCACAATGAACCGTCCCGCACTTGCCGGCACTAAATTCTGAGTCCCCGCACAACGTACTTCTGCCCGAACACCGTCAGCAGCAACGCCGGCACAAGCGCCAGCATCGAGGTGGCCGCCATCAAATTCCACTGCATGCCCATCTCCGACACAAACTGCGCCATCACCACCGTGATGACCGGCGTGTTCTCGCCCGTCAAGATCAGCGCAAACAAAAACTCGTTCCACGTAAATAGCCAGCACAATACCGCCAACGCCGAAATCGCCGGCACCGCCGAAGGCAACGCCACCCGGTAAAATGCCCCCCAGCGCGTGCATCCGTCAATCAGCGCGGCCGACTCCATCGACGGGTCTATGCCATCGAAAAACCCCTTCATCAGCCACGTGAAGAAACAGATATGCACCGCGATGTGCGGCAATAACAAGCCCACGTATGAATCGTACACACCGTAGCTTTGCTCAACGAAATACAGCGGCAGCACCCTCGTGATATACGGCACGCAGCGCAGCGCGTAAATGGTCCCGAACCAGCCCGTGGCGATGGGGCCGCGAAAGCGCGACAGCATGTAGCCGCTGGACACCGTCACCAGCAGCGAAAACACTGTCGCCAGCGTGGCGATCACGCCGCTATTGGTGAACGCCTGAACCAGGCGCGCATCGTGCAGCACCTGTATGTAGCTGTCCAGCGTAAAGTCCAGCCCCCGGTACACGTAATAGATGCCCGATTCGGGCCGCACCGAGGTCAGCAGCAACCACAAAATGGGGAAGGCAAACAGAAGGCATACCGCGGCGAGCATCAGCCCGAAGAAAGCCCGGCGCGCGCCCGGCGCCATTGAACCAAAAAGACCCGTTCGGTTGCCGCTCATTGGGACACCTTTTTTACGTGTTCAAGAACTCGGTAAAGGCCCAGGCCCACCACCAGAATAATGAACGCTCCAATAATCGCCGCCGCCGATCCCCGCGCAAAATCCAGAAACACAAAGGCTTGTTCGTAGGCATAAACGCTAAACAACTCGGTCTGACGGGCGGGCCCCCCGCCCGTGAGCGCCCACACGATATCGAAGGTGCGAAACGCATCGATTGCCCGTATCACAATGCACACGATAATCACCGGGCGCAGCATCGGCACCGTCAGGTAGCGAAACACGCGCCACCGGTTCGTGCCGTCGATCGCGGCCGCCTCGAAGGGCTCTTTCGGCAAGCTCTGCAGGCCCGCCAGCAACAGCAGCGTAAACCACGGTATCCACAGCCAGCAATCCGTGAGCACAATGATGGCAAAGGCGGACCAGCGCTGAATCAACCAAGGCTGGGCCGTGCCCCCCAGGGCTTCGAACAGCACGTTCACGATGCCGAACTGATCGTTGAACATCCACCGCACCATGATGGCCGCAATCACCGGCGCCACCATCAACGGCAACAGCAGCACCGTCTGCACGAACTTGCGCCCGCGAAACGGGCGATTCAACACGATGGCCAGGGCCAGGCCGACGGCCAACGAGATGATCACGCTGCTGAACATGAACAAGAACGTATTGGGCAACACGATCTTCAGAAACGCCGGATCGGTCAGCACACTAACGTAATGAGACAGCCCAACCCAGGTTTTCTTGGGGTTGTATAACATCCAGTCCTGGAAACTCGCCCTGCCGCCGATAAAGATCGGTACCGCCTGAAACAGAATCAGCAACGTGACCGCCGGAGCGATCAACATCAGCATGAATCGCTGCCGTTCGCCAAACATCGCTCGCCATGTCTGCTTCATTGTCACCGGCTCCATCCGGGCGCATTCAAGAATAGCGCAACGACATAGCGATATATTGGCCGCGAACCGCCATCACCCTTACCCATAATGCGTCTCCTTATATTATTTTTAACTGCAACTATTGCACTTCCTGATAATCGATCACTCGATCAACGCTTCGCCTTTCGACTAAGAAAGGCATTAAGACCCGCCTTGGCGTGCGGCATACTAAAATTTGCGGCATAAGCCAGTGCCTCGTAGCGCATACCTGCTTTCAGATCCGATCCGACGGCTTGCTGCAAGGCGCTCTTGGCCATTTTGAGGGCAAAGGCGTTCTTCGACACGATCGGTTCGGCAAGATCGAACGTCGCCGAACGCAACTGGGACGCCGGCACAAGGCGGTTAATAAAGCCAAACCCAAGGCAATCGGCTGCGGGATAATAATTGCCCGTCAATACCATTTCTTTAGCGCGATTCGATCCCATCTTCTTCGGCGCGAACTGTGTCCCGCCCCAGCCAGGCAAAGTATCAAGGTTAATTTCTGGAAAACCGAACACAGCATTCTCGGAAGCCACCACCATATCGCATGAAAGAGCAAGCTCAAACCCCCCACCCAGGGCATAGCCATTCACCATTGCAATAGTCGGCTTCGGAAATTCACTGATGCGCAAAAACAGACTATGTATGGCCGTCATTTGCTCGAAGGCCTGAGCGGTGGTCATTTGGGCGAGTTGTTCGATATCGGCGCCAGCAACAAATGCCTTTTCACCATTGCCCGTAAAAATCAATACCTTTACCGATGGATCTTTCTCGAGCGCATCGAGCGCGCTCTGCAATGCCACAAATACCGCGTCATTTAACGCGTTGAGCTTCCGGGGGCGGTTTACCGTGATAATCGCCATTGCGCCCTGCAACTCAACTAGCAATACATCTGACGAGATACTTGTCGGATCTGTCATAGCAACGTTCTCGGGTGAAATTGAAATGCAAAGCCGATGCAGGATTCTTCTTTTGAAACCGAATCAGGCAACGGCAACAGCGCAAAACCAACAAACTAAAGCTCAACTGAAGGTTCAGTTTATCAGCAGCACACATCCGCGGCTAGGACAATTTTTAGAATTTATTGCACTTATTAATAACCATCCCACCGGAGCCCGCACCCTCGAACCCATTGAATACTTAAGCCAAACAAGAGACAGGCCTCTGGACAATTCCAGCTACTTTGGAATATGCTCGCAGCGAAGCATCTCAACAAACTAGACGGACCTAAAAAGCCTTCTGGCCGATTTACACCAAAAGCATGACGGGGCCATGCTTTAAAAAGGGGGATCCTCATGAAAAATACTGGGTCCGATTGCATTCCCATATATTGCATCGGCGACTACGGTGAAACCGTAAAATCCACCGAGTTTGATTTTGCAAGGCTGGAGCGACGGCTGGAAGTGCTGCCGTATCCCCACCGACACGACTTCTATCATATTGTTTGGGTCACGCACGGCAATGGCAGCCACATTATCGATTCCGTGTCGTACCCGGTCAAAAGCAACGTTATATTTTTCTTGGCGCCGCGACAAATACACGACTTGGACCTGCCCAAGGACACAACAGGGTTCACCATTAACTTCAGCCCTGAATTTTTCTTCTTGAACCCCACAAACCGGAACATATCGAGCTACTCGGTATTTTACGGAGCGAACGAGCGGATTCAGGCGCTCTATCTGACTGACGAGCAGGCCGCAAGCCTGAAGAACATCATAAAAGAGATCGAAAGCGAGTACTACGGCGAATTTGCGAACCGCTACGAAATCATTCGAGCGTACTTGTACATATTTCTGACACACGCCGAACGCTATGCTTGCCAAGCCAAAAAGGCTTTGATTGCCCCCCACAGTTTTGCGCTAACGCAAAAATTCAAGGCCCTGCTGGAAGCCGAGCATCTATCGATCGGATCGGTACAACGGTATGCGGAAAAGCTTCATATCACTCAACAACACCTTTCAGAAGCAACCAAGATAGCCACGGGTCTGAGCGCCACGCAATTAATGCATCAACATCTTGTTTTAGAGGCCAAACGCATGCTGGGCCACTCGAATTCGAACGTGACCTGGATTGCCACACAATTGGGATTTGACGATCCGGGATATTTCAGCCGCTTCTTCAAAAAACATGTAGGACAAACACCACGTGAGTTTCAAAAAAACGTTCGCCCCACAGCCAATCGCTGCCAAAACATGTAAAAAATCCAACTAAGGACACGATTTGTCCTAACGGCCGATCCCGCAATACATCTATCATTAACCCGTTGACCGGCGCATTCAACCAACACGCACCGGGCCTGCTGCCGCTTTTTCGGAACTTCAAAAAGCGCTAACGCCAGCGCAACTAAGCATGCTTTTAACAAAGAGACGGATATGTACGGACTGGAAGGCATACGGGTAATCAGTTTCAATCACTTTCTTATCGGACCCGTAGGCGTGCAATACCTTGCGGATCTTGGCGCCGATGTGATTTCCATCGAACCCATCGACGGGGCATTTCAGCGCAAGTGGGGCGGAACCGGCAAAAAAGTGGATGGGCAATCGATGTTGCATTTGGTGGGTAACCGCAACAAACGCAGCCTTTCCCTTAATCTGAAAGACCCACGCGGAATTGATATCGCGAAACGGCTAATTGCAACAGCCGACGTAATAGCCGAGAATTATCGCCCTGGCGTTATGAATAAACTGGGGCTGGGATACAACGATGCCAAGGCGATCAAACCGAATATTATTTACGCTGTTGCATCAGGCTTCGGCGCAGACGGGCCCTACGTCAATCGACCCGGCCAGGATCTAATAGTACAAGCGATGTCCGGACTGGCAGCGGTCACCGGCAACCACGCTAATGGTCCCCGAGCGGTAGGCGTATCGGCGGCCGACCATCACGGGGCCGCGCTCTACGCCATGGGCATTCTCGCCGCGTTATTGCGGCGCGAGCGCGGTGGGGAAGGAGGCCGCGTGGACGTTAACTTGCTGTCGTCCGCCATCGATTTGCAACAAGAATCATTCACGTGCTACCTGAACGGCGAGCGCCCCCAAGATATTAATCAACCGGGCCACGTTGCAGGCTGGTGCTTCCCGGCGCCTTACGGTATTTATGCGACCAAGAACGGCTATCTTGCGATATCCCTTGGGTCGTTGAGCCTTATTTACGACATAGTGGGCGTCCCAGACGCCGAGCGAATCGCGCAAGAGGCCGAATTTACGGAACAAAAGGCGATATCCGAATTGCTGGCCCGATACTTGGTTCAACACGACACGGCACACTGGGTAAAGCTATTTCAGAAACACAACATCTGGCACTCGCCAGTCAATGATTATGAACAAGTCATCGAGGACCCGCAGGTCAAGCATCTTCACAGTTTTACTTCCCTGCCCGGTGCGACCGG
Organism: Burkholderiaceae bacterium; assembly: GCA_039937635.1. GTDB lineage: Bacteria > Pseudomonadota > Gammaproteobacteria > Burkholderiales > Burkholderiaceae_B > JBDTGB01. The sequence goes on from JBDTGB010000132.1 coordinate 5,491, forward strand.
CACACCCATTACACTGGTCGCTCATCCTGTGCGCTACGACGGGCAAACACCCGGCGTTCGGCTCGCTCCACAAAAATTAGGCGCACAAACCGTATCCATCCTGAGCGAGTTAGGCCTCAGTGGCGATGACATCAATGAGCTGCATGATGCAGGTGTGATCAACTGGCCGAAAAACGCACAACTGTCCTAATCCTCAGGAGAACCAAATGTCTTCAATGTCAATACAAATCGGCGAAACGGTCAGCTTTGAAAAGACCGTCAGTGAAAGCGACGTGTACATGTTCGCCGGGATTACCGGCGATTTTTCGGGAAACCATGTCAGCGAAGCCTATATGCGAACGTCCAAATACGGCCACCGCATCGCGCACGGAGCATTAATGGTGGGTTTCATGTCGACTGCCTCGTCGGTATTAATCGAGCGTTACCTGGCGCGAGGCATGCAGGACACGGTTCCTGTTTCGTTAGGCTACGATCGAATACGCTTTACCGCTCCCGTATTCTTCGGCGATACGATCAAGGTCAAGTACAGCGTTATAGAGGCGGACGAAGCGCGGCTGCGCACGCGCGCAACAATCGAAGTCACTAAGGACGACGGCACGGTGGTTGCTGTGGGGGAACATTTGATGAAATGGCTTCCCCGCGAGACCGCTGCGCACAGCGACAAGTAACGGCCAAGGACATACCATGCAGGAAGACTCTCTGAAATACACGCTGGAGCCAAACTCCCTACGCTTATTCGAGCAGACCCTGGACCGGGCAGCACAAAAGGTGGCTGAAGACGAACCCACGCTAGGCGTCGAATTCCCGCACGTGACCGGCCCGGATGGAAACTGGGTGCATCTGCCTGCCTGCCTATCGGCTGGCTACACTGGGGAAACGTGGAGCCATGGCAATTGGCTATGCGGGTTCTGGGTCGGACTGCTGTTGGCGTCATACCTTCGAACCGGTGACAAGCACTATATAGTCTGGGCACGCGAACGCATGCGCCTGGTGGCTCAGCGCGCCGATGATCCCAACACACACGATATCGGGTTTATTTTCAACAGCAGCGCAATCCCCGGGTTCCATATCACGGGCGATACCTGGTATGCGGATATTGCCTTGCAAGCAGCCGACAGGTTGCGCGCAAGGGTGGTCACCACGCCAAACGGCGCCTACATTGCTTCGTGGGGACCGATGAACGATACGCGAGGGCGGCGCAGTTCCGCGATCGACACAATGGCCAATTTACCCTTGTTGTATTGGGCGGCGAACTATAGCGGCGATGGCAGCTTTCGCCTCGTGGCCGATGCGCACGCAGCCATGACGGCTCGTGGATTCATCCGGCCCAACGATTCGACTTATCACGCGGTAGAGTACGACGAGACAACGGGTGAACGTATCCGGGGCTACACATTCCAAGGCGCATTCGACGAATCAGACTGGTCGCGCGGCCAGGCCTGGGCTATCTATGGCTATGTTCAATCGGCCCACGAAACGCGCAAGCAGGAATATTTACAATTGGCGGAACAGTCGGCGAACTATTATCTCAAGAGACTTGGCGGCCGAGCCGTTCCACCGTGGGATTTCGACGCCACAGATAAAGACGCCGATGTGAAGGATACGGCCGCCGCAGCCATCGTCGCATCGGCATTTATCGAACTGGGTAGCCTGCACCCCGACCACAAGGCCGGCGAGAAATGGTTCAGACAAGGTGTCGCAACACTTGAAGTCTTATGTCGCGAAGAATTCACGGGCGGGTCATCGCCACGTGGCTTGCTCAAGGACAGTTGCTACTCCATGCCACACCGCGAAGGGGTCAACGGCGCCACTATGTTCGGCGATTTCTATTTCGTCGAAGCGCTTTGCCGTATCGTGCTACCCGGCCGCTTCAGGCCCGCCCACTCTCGCATTACCTTCTAATTCACTCAAACTTGAACTAAAAGGACTCGCCCCATGAACGAGCTCAAGGGTATATGCAGCGCAATTTGTACTCCTATGGACGACAACGGAGCCATCAATGTTGACAGGCTAAAAAATCACATCGACAAAATGATCGAGGCCGGAGTACACATTATTGCGGTGTGCGGCGGAACTGGCGAGTTCGCATTTCTGGATCGCAAAGAGAAACGCCAAATCGCAGAGGTTTCGGCCAGGCACATTAACGGGCGCGCCAAGCTGATCGTGCAAGCCTCGGCAATCCGTAGCGAGGACGCCGTGGAAGCGGCGCTTCATGCCGAAGGGGTGGGCGCAGATGCGGTGCTGATTCTGCCACCCTACTTCGAAGGACCGGTACCCGATGGCGTCTATTATCACTACGCCAGAATTTCGGAAAAAATTAAAATTCCGATCATGGCATATAACGTACCCGTGCATTCCGGATTTGACATCACGCCCGAGTTCTTCAAACGTTTGACGGAAATCGACAATGTCAAATACATTAAAGACACCAGCGGCGATTTTGTTCGAATACAAGAACTGCTGGCCAGTGGGGCAACCGTTTTTAATGGTTCGGACCCTTTCGCCTTTTATGCCCTCCTGGCTGGGTGTAACGGATGTTTCTGGGGCGCGGTAAACGCCATGCCTAAAGAAGCCGTGCAACTCTACAAGCTGGTGCAAGCAGGCAAACTAAGCGAAGCAGTCACGCTTTGGAAAGCAATGTTGCCTGCCAACTTGTTCTTTTGGAGCCATGCCTATAACCCTTCGGTAAAAGCGGCCACCAACATTATGACCGGGCCTGTGGGACTCTGCAGGAAACCCATCATGCCATTGGCGCCTGCCGAAGAACAGGCGCTTAAGGCAGCATTGCAAAGCCTCGTTGATCTGCGCAAATAATGCGTATTCAACGCTAGAACGGTGGATGCGAGCTCGCTTCAATCTACTTATCGCCGATTGAAACAGGCACAACAGACGCCGTACCGCGCGTCAACATCGTCATGTCAACGCGTCATCATGGTCCGGGGTAGCCAGGTTGCAATCTCGGGAAATGCCGTCAGGATAACAATCATAAAAAGCATGATCAGGAAAAAGGGAAACACAGCACGCGCAATGTAGAAAATGTCACGCTGCGAAATTCCCTGCACCACAAATAGGTTGAACCCCACAGGCGGCGTGATTTGCGCGACCTCGACCATAATGACCAAAAAGATGCCGAACCAGATAAGGTCGATGCCCGCCGCCTGCACCATCGGTATCACAACCGCCGTGCTCAACACGATCATTGAAATCCCGTCCAGGAAACAACCCAGGATAAGATAGAGAATCATAAGGGCAAAGAGCAGCGCATAAGGCGACAGACCGAGCGTATCGATCCAGCTAGCCAGCGCGCGTGGGATGCCTGCATAGCCCATGGTCACGGTCAGAAAAGCAGCCCCGGCCAAAATAAAAGCAATCATGCAGGATATCTTGGTTGCGCCATAAAGGCTTTGCAGAAAAGTGTCCCACGTAAGCCCTCCGGAAAAAGCCGCAATGATCAGCGAGCCGACAACACCCAGCGTCGCAGCCTCGGTGGCTGTCGCAAACCCCGTATAAATGGAGCCGATGACTGCAACAATTAGCAGGACAACCGGAAGCAACAGGCGCAGCCGTCCAAACGCTTCGCGCCAGGGTAATTTCGGCTCGGGCGGCGGCATTTTTTTCGGATTAAATAACGACCACAAAATAATGTAGCCGCTGAACAGGCACACCAACAACAGGCCGGGCAACACGCCAGCAAGAAACAACCTGCCGATCGAAACATTAACTGATACGCCATATACAATCAGAATAATGGAAGGCGGTATTAACAAACCTAATGTGCCTGACGCTGCCAATGAGCCAATGCTCATTGACTCGCTATAGCCGCGAGCTTTCAATTCGGGCAGAGACATCTGACCCACAGTGGCGGCAGTCGCCGCCGACGAACCGCTTACCGCGGCAAAGATGCCGCAACCCAACACATTGACATGAAGCAATCGACCCGGCAGCTTGGCCACCCATGGCGCCAAACCGTGAAAAAGGTCGCTGGCCAATCGCGTTCGAAATAGAATCTCGCCCATCCAGATAAACACCGGAAGCGCGGTCAATGTCCAGTTGCTAAGAGAGCTCCAGATCGTCGTCGACATAACGGCGCCAATGGGCGCGCTTGAAAACAACAACATTCCAAGAAAAGCCACACCCACCAGCGACAACGCAACCCAAACTCCGGAGACCAGAAAAAACAGTAAGGCAACCGCTAGAAGAGGACTAAATACAACTGGATCCATGGCGCCTACTCGGAGTGATCATCGGGTTTAATTTCTTCGTAACTCGGCTCGCCGCCACGCGCAAAACGAACGCACTCTTCCAAAAATGCCACCTCGAGAAGCGCCACACCCAATACCATGCCGAGTTGAGGGATCCACAGTGGAATGCCAATCATGCCCATCGAAAGGTCGTTGAACTCGTACGATTGCCATGTCATCACAATCGAATACCAGGTGAAAAACCCCACAGACACTGTCCCGAACAAAAGGCACCACCCTTCAGCGATTCGGCGGGCGCGCCCGTGGAAACGGCCTATTAGCAGATTAACCCTGATATGTCCGCCGGTCCGAAGCGTATAAGCCAGTGCAAGAAAACTGGATGCGGCCATCGCAAACCCCGCGAACACGTCGGCATCACGCACCTGGATTCCAAGCGCGCGACCGACAACCTGCAATAGGGTCATGACTACAATCATAACCAGGAAGAAAGCGGCCAATACTTGGCCTACACGATAAACCCGATCCAAAATCGGCATGGTAAAAGACCTCCTGGTCATCAAACCGATTACTTCGCCTTACGATATTGCTCGATGACTTTCTTTCCTTCTGGTCCGGCGCTGGCCAGCCATTCATTAATAAGCTTTTCATGAATCTTCGCCAGCTCGCCCTTCATCTTCTCGGTTGGCTCCTCGATATTCATGCCATGATCTTTCAGCTTTTTGACTAGCTCGGAAGTGACCACAGGCGCCCGCTTCCAACCACGCTCCTCGGCTTGAGCGGAAGCAGCAAGCAAAACGTCTTGAGTCTTCTTGTCGAGCTTGTCGAAGACCTTTGCGTTCACAATGGCGATGTTCCACGGCGACATGGCCTTTACTTCAGTAAAATACTTTACGAAGTCCCAAGCTTGCGTATCGACACCCGTCGCCGGCGAAGTAATCATGGCGTCAATCACGCCGGTTGAGAACGCCTGAGAAACCTCGGATTGCTGGACGGTTACCGGAATCGCACCCATAAGCTCCGCCAACCGGCCTGTGACCGGATTGAACGCGCGGAACTTGACGCCTTTCAAATCAGCCACAGACGAAAGTTGCTTCTGGCTGTAAAACGAATTAGGCGGCCAGGGAACAACAAACAGCAGTCGAATACCCTGCTTTTTCAAACGTTCGGCAATAATTGGGCGCGCTGCCTCGAGCAGCTTTGCCCCTTCCTGGAAGTTGCTGGCCAAAAACGGAATTGAATCAACGCCGTAAATTGGGCTTTCATTGCTGTATATGGACATCAGCACTTCGCCGATCTGAACTTGCGCTGTCTGCACCGCCCGCTTGACGTCCGGCTGCTTGATCAGCGAATCCTCGGGGTGCACCACGATATCGAGCTTTCCATCAGTGCCTTTTTTTACGTCTTGCGTAAACTGCACAATATTCTGAGTGAAATAGTTCTGCGCATTGGATCGAGTGGGCATGTTCCACTTCTCCGCATGAGCAATCGGACCAATAGCAGCGCCCGCAACAATGCAAGCCCCCAACAAGCTCGAACTTAACCATTTAGCCATTTGTCGTACCCCCAATAATTAATTTTAATAGCGGCAAAAGCGCCCATTGTCTTGCGCGAATCAAGCCCTGCCAACCTTATTTGAGCGCCAATTATAATTGGCTTTTGAAAAGGCAACACCAACTTTTATTGCACAAAACAATGCGCGCCCAGGCTATCCGCAAAGACGCGCAGCCCTGATTCAGACCTTGTTTAAAGCTCGGCTTTCGAGAGGTCCCAAAGAAGGCTATAAACGCCACGCGAGACAAGCGCATTAGCCGGGATCACGCTGCGATCACCCACCAGATCATTGCCATGTTGCCCAACAACCTTGGAGTCGGTCCCGTCAAGCAATATGTACCAATCGCTGGCGCTTGGCGGCGGCGCCTCTTGGTTCAGTGGCTTGGAAAGTTCGGGATCGCTCTCGAGCAGGTGCGCGGAGATAATACCGTTTTGGCCGACAAGAGCGGAAAGCCGTTTCTCGATAGCCGTGCGCAACTCATCCTGTTTATGCGCCACAGGACGCACCCCCGCAAAAAACAACGAGCCGCCGCGCCCCTGGCCGCGGCTAACGGAAATATGCACGATCGCCCTGCCGAAATTGCGAAACTTGCCGATGTGATGCAGCGATCGAGGCGTTTGACTTTGTAACGCTTTCTTATAAGCCGGGCTACTAAGCACATCGAACTCGCGGGTCGTATACAAATTAAGATACTTTGGCGCCGAGTCCACGGCGACATAACGCCGAGCCTCGGTAAACCCCTGGATAGAGACGCGTTCGGCAAGATGTTCTTTGTCGTACCAGTCATTGAAGTCGACCTCTTCGTCCGAATCGACATCCATCAGTGTAATCAGCATACCAGTGCCTGAAAGCGGCATATGTCTTCTCCCGTTATTTACATTTCTGGCTATTATTCTGTACAACCAGCCCTTCTGGAAGAGGCAGTATACCGCGCGATCACTGGGCGTATAGCCCGCGCCCGAAGGCCGTGATAGACTTCATCCGCCAGACGAAAAACGGCTGGCGGATGACCCTGCTCTGGAAGCCTTATGACGACAACAAAACAGATCATCGTTACGCTCGGCCTTCGGCGTTACCGTGTGGAACGCCCCTGGCCAAACACTCAAATCGATTACAAAGGAATTAGCGACGTCACCGTACTGAGCGACGGCCGAATCGTGGCACTGCGCCGCACAACGCCCGCCTTGCTGGTTTTTGCGGCCGATGGCGCGTTGCTTGACCAATGGGATATCGCACAACTGGTCTGCGGCCACTACCTGCGTCCACGCAAGGACGGCGGCTTGTTAATCGCCGATTTCGATGGGCATCAAATTCTGGCGCTCGACAACACAGGCAGGTGCATCTGGACCCTGGGCGACCCTGGCGAACCTAATTGGGGAGCTCCTTTTAATCATCCAACCTGCGCTATCGAGGACACAAACGGCCGCCTGTACGTTACTGACGGTTATGGCAACTCGTGCTTGCATCGCTATGACTCTGCTCGCTGCTTATTGGCCACTATCGGAACACCCGGCAACGGCAAAGGGCAATTCAGCACGCCACACGCCGTCATCGTGACACGCGACCAACGCGTGCTGGTTACCGACCGTGAAAACAACCGTGTGCAAATTTTCAATACCGGTGGCACGTGGCTAGGCCAAATTGACAACGTCTACAAGCCGATGTCCGTAGCCGAAATGCCCAACGGAAATCTACTGGTTACAGACCAAGTCCCACGCCTGTCCTTATTCGCGTCCGACAAAACCCTGTTGGGGCGCTGCCGCACCCTAAGTACCGTCAGTCACGGCGTGGCAGCCGATCACAACGGTAATATTTTTTTAGCCGAGATGGCCCCCGATACACTGACCAAGCTCGTTCCCATTGAATGAATAACTGGCTAATTCAGGCGCCGCAACACGAATCACTTCGCGAAAACATAGCTCATGTCGGCGAACGATTTGAACTCCAGCGCATTGCCCGACGGATCAAGGAAAAACATGGTTGCTTGTTCGCCAACCTGGCCCTTGAAACGGACATAGGGCTCGATGATGAATTTGGTGTTCGCCGCCTTCAACTTCGCGGCCAGGGCTTCCCATTCGGGCAAAGACAGAATGGCGCCAAAATGGCGAGCCGGAACCTGATGCCCGTCCACGTCGCTGGTATTCGCCTGCCCGGCTTCAGCCGGCGATAAATGGGCCACGATCTGATGGCCGTAAAAATTGAAATCAACCCACTTGTCTGAGCTGCGCCCTTCGGGACAGCCAAGCAATTCTCCGTAAAACTTGCGCGCCTGCGCCAGATCATTAACGGGAAAGGCCAAGTGGAATAACGGTATGGCAGCCATACAGGCTCCTTCAATAAGCAGATTCAAATAAATTCACATTCGGATGACAATGCAAACGGGATTCAGCCTAATCATAATACTGAATCCCGATATTATCCTGCGAACTGATGATCGCCGTTATAGCGGCGAAAGAATCAAGCGATTAATCGTCGACACCAACGAATTGGCGCCGACCACCGATCATAATCCAGCCAGTTTCAGCGAAGAACTCCGCCGCCAGTGCAACGTGAGCGCAATGAACACCAAAGCGAAGCCAATTGCATTGGACATCGGCACGGGATAGACCAGGGCGAAACCGGCCACAATCAACATTATTCGCTCAATCGCCGTGGCTTTCACCACAAACCAACCCTGGAAGCCCACTGCAATGGCAAAAATACCAGCCGCCGCCGTAACGGTGACGCGGGCGATCATCCACCAATCCGCCGTTGCAAGCGCCGTGGTCGAGCCCATCAGCAACAAGCCCTGGCCGCTTGGGTCCAATACAAAAATGAAGGGCACCAGGAATGCCGGTATGGTGTATTTCCAACACTGCATGGTGGTCTTATACGGGTCGCCTCCTGTAATGGCCGAAGCGGCAAAGGGCGACAGGGCTGTCGGTGGCGAAACTTCGGACAGGACGGCGTAATAAAAGATGAACATATGGGCCGCAAAATCGGGTACGCCCAGCTTGATCAAAGCTGGCGCGGTAATGACCGCGCAGATGATATAAGACGCTGTGACCGGCACCGCAAGTCCAATAATCCAGACTACCAACGCGGTGTAGATGGCTGTAAGCAGCAACGAGCCGCCCGCATAATCAATCACGATAGTGCTGAATTTAAGCCCCAGGCCGGTCAGCGTGACCACACCGACAATAATGCCCGCGCCCGCACACGTGGCGCCCACACTAAGCATGCCGACCGAGCCGGCCCTTAATGCCTGAACAAGCTTGGACTGAACCAGATGTTGCTTGATCGAGCCTTTACCACGGAACAAATCATAAGAAATCATCGCCGAATCGGCGCGAAGGAAGCTGGTCAAAAATGCCACGATCGTCGCCCAGAACACCGACAACACGGGCGAAAAACCCCACAGCATAAACACCACAATCGAAATCAGCGACAAGAAATGGAACCAGTAGTGCTTCGTCAGGTTCCATACGGTATCGACCTTCTTGATGACCGTCTGACCCA
>JBDTGB010000133.1:0-2691 GCA_039937635.1 Burkholderiaceae bacterium
TGAACAAATCGGCGTGCCGGACACGTCGATTGAATTATTGCGCCACGGTGGGCGGCAGGTGTTTTTGTTCTGTTACGCCAGTGCGCCCGCCCACGCGCTGGCGCACTGTCTGGCGCAACAAAGCAGGCCAAGCGTGCTGATCGTGCCCAAAGGGGTCTGCCCATCGATTGGGACATCTCAGGCGCAAAACGTCTTTATTCATGAAATACCGTTCGTCGATCAAAATGCCTTCGATCAATTGCTCTGGGGCAGCGACTTGAATTTCGTTCGAGGGGAAGATTCAATGGTCCGAGCGCTATGGGCCGGCAAACCCCTGGTTTGGCAAATATACGAGCAGGACAACGACGCTCATTTAGCCAAGCTTGATGCCTGGCTGAAGCGGTCCGGGCTCGAACCTGCCATCTGTGATTTGATGCAGGCGTGGAACACGCGCCAGGGGCCCGATTTTGACGCAAAGCTAAACACACTATTAAATTCAGATGAGTGGCCCACATGGCAATCCGACGCAACCCGGTGGTCCAAAACCCTGGCCAGCCTGGCGGATTTGGCCACCTTGCTCGTCGCATTTTGCACGGAACAACGAACAGGTTAAAATATTGCGTTTTGTACTTCTTGCTCTGGCCCGGTTTATCCGTACTTGGCAGAGCAGTTAATCCCGGAGCCCTTTAAATAATGAAAACAGCACAAGAACTGCGCGTTGGTAATGTTGTAATGATAGGCCACGATGCACAGGTCGTGCTTAAGGCCGACTATAACAAGTCGGGCCGTAATTCGGCTGTTGTAAAGCTGAAGTTTAAAAACCTGCTGACCGGTTCGGGCGGCGAGCTGGTTTACAAGGCCGACGAGAAATTTGAAATAGTCGTGCTCGACAACAAGGAATGCACCTATTCCTACTACGCCGACCCAATGTACGTGTTTATGGACGAAGAATACAACCAGCACGAAATCGAGGCCGACAGCGTGGGTGACGCACTTAATTACCTTGAAGAAGGAATGAAAGTGCAAGTCGTATTCTACGAAGGCCGGGCCATCTCGGTTGATCTGCCAACTATCGTTGTGCGCGAAATCACCTATACCGAACCCGCTGTGCGGGGCGACACGTCGGGCAAGGTATTAAAGCCAGCCAAAACCAATACCGGCATGGACATTAATGTGCCGCTGTTTTGCGCTATTGGCGACAAAATCGAAATCGACACGCGCACGGGCGAATACCGCAGCCGAGTCATGTAACACAGGCCGCCGCCCTATTGTTACTGCAGGCGGTCCTCGTCCAGGAAATCAGGAATCGGCATGACGGCAATGCCTTCCTGGGCAAGGGATTCACGTTCCTGCTCCGTTGCCGTGCCGCGGATGGCCCGCTCTTCGGCGTCGCCGTAATGCATCCGGCGAGCTTCATAGGCGAATTCCGCGCCGACATCATCGGTGTCGCGCACAATTTGTCGAATATGCCGCATAAGTTCAGCCTGCAACTGCGCCAGTTGCCCACTGGCCGGCGCCGCAACGGCTGTTGCCTTGCCCTGCGCGGGCGCCGCGCACGAATCCGGTCCGCGCCCATGGTTGACATTTATTCGAGGCGCGGAGATTTTCTTGATAATCTGACGGTTATCGCAGATGGGGCACGCGATAAGGCCCCGCGCCTGCTGCGAATCGTAGTTGTCAAGAGAACCAAACCAGCCTTCAAAGACGTGGCCGTGCTGACATTGAAGATCAAAGACTTTTAGTGACATAAGGCTAAAATGGGGGCATCCGTGAAAAAAACAATAAGCAAGTCCACCTTTCGTCGATTATAGGCGGTTGGGACCTACAAACGCGGCACGGCGGCGATCAAACGTTGCGTTTGTGCATGTTTCGGCGCTTTCAACACAACTTCAGTCGCTCCTGTCTCCACAAGCTTGCCCTCGTGCATCACGGCAATTCGATCCGACAGATATTCAACCACCCCAAAATTATGCGTGATGAACAAGTAGGCGATATTAAATTCAACTTGCAAGGCACGCAACAATTCAAGGATTTGCGCTTGTACCGACACATCCAGAGCTGAAGTAGGCTCATCGCAAATCAACACTTCGGGCTCAACAGCCAAGGCCCGTGCTATAGCAATACGCTGGCGCTGACCACCCGAAAACTCGTGCGGATAACGATCCATGGTGTTCCTCGGCAATCCCACCCGGTCAAGCAAACTGCGTACGCTGCCCTGGCGATCCAGGCGTGAATGATCGGGGCGAAGCGCCGCGACGCCTTCGTCAAGTATTTCACCAACCAGCATGCGCGGATCGAGCGACGCAAAAGGATCTTGAAATACGATCTGTATAACCCGGCGCAAACGTTTCAACCGCGCGCCGCGCGCCGACAACAAAGCTTGCCCGTCAAGGCTCGCATGCCCGCCAACCACCGCCTGTTTATCCAGCAAACGCAGCAAGGCTTTCGCGGTCGTCGTCTTGCCGCACCCCGATTCACCAAGCAAAGCCAATGTTTCGCCGCGCCGCAACTGCAACGACACATCGTCGACCACCTTGCTCGAGCCCTTCAAACGATACAAGAGTCCCGCGCGCTTTGGGTAAGACACGCTCAAATGCTCAACGATCAGCACGGGAGCCTCGCCGGGAGAGCCACCCGCACCGGGCGCAACGTTGGCGCTACCACTAGCACTGGCGCTGAAATCGGTCGATGCCGGCGGCGCCGGCAAATGAG
>JBDTGB010000134.1:0-2963 GCA_039937635.1 Burkholderiaceae bacterium
GCGTGGCCGCCGCAAATATCAATCAGCAAGCGTGTCATGAAATCAAGATGTTCGGTCACCGATTCGAAATCGACCCCGCGTTCAAAGCGATGACTGGCTTCCGAGCTCAATTTATAGCGGCGCGCGCGACCCATGATGGCATCAGGCTGCCAGAATGCGGCTTCCAGGTAAATATCGGTCGAATCCAGGCCAACCGCTGTGGCTTGTCCTCCCATAATTCCCGCCAGGCTCTCTACCACTCCATTAGCCGCGATGATGCCCGTATCGGGTTCCAGAGCCACTGTTTGGCCATTCAGCAATTCAAGCGTTTCGCCCTGCTTGGCCCAGCGCACGGTCAAGCCGCCGCCGATGCGTTGCAAGTCGAATACATGGGTCGGCCGGCCCAGTTCCAGCATCACGTAATTCGACACGTCCACCAAAGCCGAAACGCAGCGCTGGCCCGCGCGCTCCAGACGGGACTTCATCCAGCGCGGCGTCGCGGCACGCGCATTAACGCCGCGCACGATTCGGCCGGCAAAACGGCCGCACAAATCGGGGGCAAGAACGGAAACAGGCAGGCGATCGGTCAAGGTCGCCTTGACGGGCTGGGCCGTCGGCAAAGTCAACGGCGCACCGGTTAATGCCGCGACCTCACGCGCCACGCCAAGGATGGACAGGCAATCGGCCCGATTAGGCGTCAACTTTATCGTGAACAGGGTGTCGTCCAGATCAAGAGACTCGCGCACGGACTGCCCTATGACGGCATCGGCATCCAGAATAAGCAAGCCCGCATGATCCTGCGACAGACCCAGTTCGCGCGCCGAACACAGCATGCCGCTTGATCCGACGCCCCGCATTTTGACCGCCGCGATTTTAATATCGCCAGGCAACTGCGCGCCAATACGGGCCAAAGGCACATTGACCCCCACCGCCGCATTAGGCGCGCCGCAAACGATTTGCAATAACTCGCCCGAACCGTCGTCAACCTGGCACACATGCAACCGGTCCGCATTGGGGTGCGGCGCAACTTGAACAATCCGGGCCACCACAACGCCGCTAAACGCAGGCGCCACCGGCTCAGTGCTCTCGACCTCGAGACCAGCCATCGTCAGCCGGTGCGACAAAGCCTCGGTGTCCAGCTCGGGATTAACAAGAGTGCGTAACCAGGATTCGGAGAATTGCATAATGTGGTGTCAGGTTCGTTGAACTACAGCGGGGTGCGGGCGATTGCTAACGGTTGAACTGACGCAAGAAGCGCAGGTCGCCTTCGAAAAACAAGCGCAAGTCATTCACGCCATAGCGCAACATCGTCAAACGCTCCAGGCCGGATCCGAACGCAAAACCAATGTAGCGTTCCGGATCCAGTCCAAAATTACGGACAACGGTCGGATGCACCTGGCCCGACCCTGAAATCTCGAGCCAATGACCTTGGTGCGGCCCCGACGTGAACATCATGTCGATTTCAGCCGAGGGTTCGGTAAACGGGAAAAACGAGGGACGAAAGCGCACCGACAAATCCTCTGTTTCAAAAAATGCCCGTAAAAAATTCGTGTAGACGCCTTTAAGATCGGCAAAGGAGATATTTTCCGCAATCCACAAGCCCTCGACCTGATGGAACATGGGCGAATGCGTGGCATCGCTGTCAACCCGATACGTGCGCCCCGGAGCAATCACTTTAATAGGCGGGGTGTGCGTGCGCGCATAGCGCACCTGCATAGGGCTTGTATGCGTGCGCAGCAGCAACGGCAATCCGTGCTGGTCTTTCATGTCGATATAAAACGTATCCTGCATGGAGCGCGCAGGATGATTTTCCGGATTATTCAGTGCGGTGAAATTGGTCCAGTCATTTTCAATTTCAGGACCGTCGGCCACATCAAAACCAATAGAGGCGAAAATTGCTTCGACGCGTTGCCAGGTCTGGATCACGGGATGAATGCCGCCAACCCCGCGTCCACGCCCAGGCAAGGAAACATCAATCGTCTCGAAAGCCAGCCGTTTATCCAGCTCGGCTTGCGCCAGTTGTTCGCGGCGTTCGTCAAGCAAGCGTTCGATCTGCTGCTTAAGCTGATTAATACGCGCGCCCTCGGTCCGCTTCTGGTCCGGATCAAGCTTTGCCAGCCCCTTCAACATGGCCGTCAACGCGCCCTGTTTACCCAGAAATCGAGCCTTTGCGTTTTCAAGCGCCGCCGCATCGCCGGCTTGCGCAAACTGTTCTTTTGCCTGATCGATCAGGTCGTCAACCACAGAGATCATAAGAGTCGCTTTTCCAAATGCAAACGGAGCCCGGATAGAGCCCCGTTCGCCGCCGTACAGAATCGAAACCGATTACGCTGCCAAGGCCGATTTTGCCTGAGCAACTACGGCCGCGAAGCCAGCTTTATCGTGCACAGCCATATCGGCCAGCACCTTGCGATCCAGTTCGATCGAGGCCTTTTTCGTGCCGGCGATAAACACGCTGTACGACACGCCAAGTTCACGGCAGGCGGCGTTAATGCGCGTAATCCACAAAGCGCGGAAGGTGCGTTTTTTGTTGCGGCGATCGCGATAGGCATACTGCCCCGCCTTCATGACCGCCTGTTTGGCGATACGGAATACATTTCCGCGACGGCCACGATAACCTTTAGCTAATTTAATTACTTTTTTGTGACGAGCACGGGCAGTAACGCCGCGTTTTACGCGAGGCATAGTAGATCTCCAATAATCAGGCGAAAGGCATCATTGCTTTAACCGAGGCGACATCAGCCTTGTGCACCGCAGTCGAACCGCGCAATTGGCGCTTGTTCTTTGTTGTTTTCTTGGTAAGGATGTGGCGCTTGAACGCGTGGCCTCGCTTGATCGATCCGCTAGCACGAACCTTGAAGCGCTTGGCAGCGCCCCGTTTCGTTTTCATCTTGGGCATGAAGGTAACTCTGTTGATTTATGACGGCGGGTGATTGCCACGCATACTGACAATACTTGTACGACCCGATAGTCACTTATTGAAC
>JBDTGB010000135.1:0-4785 GCA_039937635.1 Burkholderiaceae bacterium
GCAAGGGCGACGACCACCCTGATCACATTGCAAGCGCGCGCTTGGTGCGCGACGCGATGCAGGCGGCGCGAGGCAATTACGCTGAAATCGGGTATTTGAATTATCCCAGTCAGGAACGTGAAACGAATCTTACGTCAACTGAGATAGCCAGCAAGACCCGCGCTTTTTTGCAATATGCGCGTAATGATTATCGCTCTTGCGCCGACCCCGCGTTGTGTCACAAGCCCGAGGGTCCGGAAGCCTCGTGGGTCAGCCGCATTTATTACGTGTCGCGTCGCGATGTTCCCGCCGTTTTGCTGCCGGGTCGCGCGGGCGACTATTTCTTATTTGCTGTTGGCGAACACAATCAAGCCGCCAATATCTGGCAAAGCGATCTTCAACCGTGGTCCAGCCTGGGCGGCCGTACGGCCGGTCCTGCTGTAGCCTTTGATATAGGCGATGGTCAGGCGGGGGTTTTTGTACGAGGCGCGAACGGGTTTTTGTGGGCTAACATTCAAGACCTGCAAGGAATTTGGCAAGGTTGGAAGACCCTTTATGGAGCGCGATTGACCCGACTGCCGGCGGTGACGGCGCAGGGCGTGGTGGCGGCGGTGGCCATGGGCAACGACGGCCGATTCCATTGCGTTCATCGGACCGATTCCGATACCGCGTGGTCAGATTGGGCGGCGCTTCCAGTACTGCCGCAAACCCTTTCCTCCGCCGCCATTGTCCATGGCAGCGATGGGCATCTTGCAGTGTTCGCCGCCGACGCCAACGGCCGGCTCTGGAGCAGTTCCTTTGCATTGCCCAAATCCGGTCACATTGGCCCGGCGCCGGTTTGGGCGCCATGGCAACGCGTGGGCGGGGTTAGAACCGATGCCGGGCTGGCGGCCATGCGCAATGCAAACGGTTTTATCGAACTCTATATGCGCGACAAACTTAGCGGTCATATGCTGCGCATGGTTCAATCCGCCTCGGCCTCGACTCATGACGCATGGTCGGCGCCCGTCGATTTGGGTTTTTCGTATGTGGGGCAGCCGGCTATTGGCTTGAATGAACGCGGCAACATTGCTGTTGCCGCTTTGGAACGCAAAGACGGTCCGTTGTGGCTGGTCGAAGGCGGACAGGCGCAGCGATTGGCCGGCAAAATGGCATCCACGCCGACGCTTCGAACGATACACGGAACGCTGTATGTCGTGGCGCGAAGCGTCGAACGCACCCAGGATTATTGGATCATGGCGCGTTCTGACGGAGAGTGGGCGGAGCCGTTGCTGATCAAAGCGCCTCCCGTCGATGGCGGCGGCGCTTTTCACAAAACGGAAGCGGCAAACTTGTCGCCCATCGAGGCTCAGGAATCGACGACGCTGTCGGCGGCACCGGCGGCCGTTAAATTGCGTTAGGCCGGTTTAAAAAATCAATAAAAAGAAGGTGCGGGAAATCGATAGTCATAATTTAGTGAATACGTCCGCGTATGTTAAATCCGTCATTCCTTTCTGGCGGCCGCGCCGTCGCAACATGGCGGCGTCGTTAATAGCAAAAATGCCCGAGCTATCGAATTACGCGATGGTGCTCGCGCTTATTCCTGAACTGGTAGCGGCTCGTGCTCGCTTTTGCGAGCGGTGGGAACTCTATGAGTTCATGATCGAAAATTGGCTGAAACGGGAAAAAGCCTGGATTCAACCTCAAAAATTGATCGAAATTGCCATGACCATCGCGACAGACCTGGTCATAAACAAGCAAAGGCGGGGAACTCAGTCCGTTTCAGCGCAAGAACTTGCTGTTTTACTTCGCCAGTCTGAAGTAGACATACTGGGCTGGAATTTGACGTCGCGCTCTCTTTTAAGCCACGATGCTTCGGGCCGCTATTCGTTCATCCATCGGTCGATCCTGGAATTCCTGTTCGTGAAGGCTTTCATCAATGGCGAGCGAGCGTGCGCAAGCACGCCCTGGACTGACACGATGCGCGACTTGTTTCTAAGCTGGGGTCGCGTTTGCGCCGACCCGGCCAGTCTTGAACAGCTTGAGTGGGCTTTTCAAATCAACCTGAGCGAAACGAAACTATTTCCGCTGCCGTTGGCCACCGAAATCGCGACAGTTGTCGATGTCGATTGCGTTCGGCGCGTTTTTTCCCACGACACAGAAAAAACAGGGCTTGCCCGCGTTCCTTTTGCATGGCGTCGCCATACCAGCCGATGCGACGTTCGCGAAGATATGGTCCGGATATATGAATTTGCGGAAGGCAAAGTGTGGCAATGGGTCAAGACAAAAGGTTATGCTTCTCATGCTGATCGCCTGCTTTACTATGTGGACAGATTCGAAACAAAATGGGGTGATCGCTCCCTTGCGGGCAAAACCTGGGGATTGCCAAGTTTACTGGAGCTACGCTCTTTGCTGGATGTGTTGGCGTTTCATGAATCCATGGACGCTTATTTGGACGATCAGGCAGTTTATTGGATCAACGATGCGGATCCGGATTCTGTGTGCGTCGTGCGCATCCGCGAGAAAAGCCAGTCACACAAAAAACCCTACGAATTACCGGGCTGGCAGCTTTTACGGAGCGTTCCGGCATCGGGCGCAAATACCAATATAATTGACGTCTACAAGACGCCCAAGCGTGGGATGGCGGTGTCCAGAGCCAAGGCGTTGCCAATCATTGTTTACCGCGGCGATGCATATAAAGTCTGGCTTGCCGATAAAGCCGCTGTGTCCAATAGCGAGCATCATGACTGGGGCGTTCATCGTCTTTCTCCACCACCCGAATCGGCCTGGTTGGCGAATGCCTAACGGTTTAATTCAGTCCCTGACCACATGAAAACCCTGCCGCCCAATCACAACGTCGAAACCATTACTGTTCGAATTACTGGCCGCGTGCAAGGCGTGGGTTTCCGTGCCGCCGCCGTGCGACAGGCCCATTTGGTGGGTGTAACCGGTTGGGTCCGCAACGCGCGCGATACGTCGGTCGAGGTTTTACTACAGGGCACGCGAGACCAGATCGACCTGATGCTGTCCTGGCTGCATCGAGGGCCGCGCGCGGCCAGGGTTGATGCGATAAGCAGCGAACGTGAATTCACCGACCGACATTTTGATCGTTTCGAACAACAATAGCGTCACAATTACGCGATCCTTTTTCCTTGTGCAAACCGCGCGCGCAGTTCGGCCAGTTCGGCTTCGAGCCGATCCGCGCGCCTGATCAGGTTCAGGGCCAAAGCCAGCCCACGCGACTCGAGCTCGAAGTCATCGCGTAGCCGCCGCGCTGTTCTGGCAATGACGATGCAATTGTTGGGAAACAGATAATCGTTGGGATCGTGGTTAGATGGCTCGATAATGCCGGCCTCCACCAAATCAAGCAAGTCGCTTCTTGTAAGACCCGAAGTTTCCACAAGATGGTCGAACGAGCAAATATCCGATGCATTAAGCCACACGCTTTCAGTAATGTGAACCGTAGTCATAGTTCGGCTCCTGCGTTAAGTTGCGCACGTGGTTTGAATCTGGACTCGGCGGCAAGCTGAGTAAATAGTTCCCTCTCGCGGGTAGTCAGTGCTTGGGGCACCTGAATATGCACTACCGCATACAAATCGCCTTGGAGCCCGTTGGCCGACGGCAGCCCCCTCTTGGACAGGCGCAACTTTCGTCCGGCAACTGTTCCCGATGGAATCGTCATTTCGACGGAACCGCCCAGGGTGGGTATTTGCACGCTGGCCCCCAAAGCTGCTTCCCAAGGCGCGAGCGGCAGATCCATGTACAAGTCATTGCCGCCGACCCGATACAGTTTATGCGGTTGAATTTCCATGACGACATACAAGTCGCCTGGTTTTCCACCATTCAGGCCCGAGCCGCCTTTGCCCGCAAGGCGTAGGCGCTGGCCGTTGGAAGCGCCCTTAGGCAGGCGAACGCTGAACGTTTTGGGAACACGATGCAGTAATCCTTGTTGATCGTATTCCGGCAAGGCGACGCTGATTTCGGTTTCCGCGCCGGCGTAGATTTGTTCCAAGGTGACCGATACGGGAATTTCAAAATCCTGCCCGCGCAAAGGGCGTTGCGCGCGTTCCTGCGCGTTTCCGCGTTGCGCAGCGGCAAATGCCGCCAGCAAGTCGGCAAGATCTACGTCGGCAAAGCCGCCGGGAGCTTCATGGAACTGTTCCTGCCATTGACGCGGCGGGACGAATTCCTCGCCTTGTGGATGGCTTCCCAATGTGTCGTAAGCCGCTCGTTTCTCTGGATCCTTCAAGGTGGCGTACGCCTGAGCGATAGTCTTGAATTTTTCTTCCGCATCCGCGCTTTTGGATACGTCGGGATGGTATTTGTGAGCCAGCTTGCGATAAGCCTTTTTTATATCGTCCTGCGTTGCGTCGCGCGAAACGCCCAAGGCTTCGTAGTAATCAACGTATTTCATTGAGATTCCCGATTCGAACCTTTGCAAAACGCCGCGGCATGCGCGTGGCGCAATGCGTTTTACAGCTTCAGAGCCTTTTCCAGCAGAGCTTCGACAATTTCGCTAGTGCCGATATTTTGCGCTGTGGCGCGTGTGCGAATTTCTTCAATGATGGGCTGCTTCAGTTTCAGCGGAAACGAAACCAGGCCTTGCGCTTGATCAAGCTTGCGTTGTTCACGCCGGTCAACGGGTGCATGCGCCGAATCCGTCGAGAACCGGCTTGGTGTGCCGCCTTGCTTTAATTTACCCAGCAGTTTCACCGCTTTGTTCTTTTCTAAATCCGTTTTTTTCATAATTTCCGTTTAATCCCACTTTTGGCCAAGAATGTCTGATCTGGGCTATTCTACTCGTAAGACCCTGATTGGACTGGTAAT
>JBDTGB010000136.1:0-3293 GCA_039937635.1 Burkholderiaceae bacterium
ACCGTATTTAATCTGGCCACTGGCTTGCTGCACGCCACAACCGGCCACATCGATTTCGACGGCAAAAGTCTGGACAAGCTGCCGCCGCATCAAATCACCGCGCTTGGCATAGCCCGCACGTTTCAAAACATTCGCCTGTTCAAAGACGCAAGCTTGCTGGAAAACGTGGTCATCGGCATGCACGGCCACCTGGGCTATAGTTTTACGGATCTATTGTTTAATACGCCCTCTTTTCGACGCATCGAGGCGGCGGCGCGCGACCACGCTCTGGAGCTATTGTCGTGGCTGGCGCTTGACGACAAAGCCGACATGCTGGCGGGCGTGTTGTCCTACGGCGAACAACGCAAACTGGAACTTGCCCGGGCGCTGGCGACCCAACCCAGGCTGCTGCTGCTCGATGAACCGGTCGCAGGCATGAATTCAGTCGAGAAAGCGGAGCTGATGGTTCAGATTCTCAATATCAAAAAGCGAGGATTCAGCATTTTTTTGATTGAGCACGACATGCGTTTTGTGATGGGCTTATGCGACCGCGTCGCGGTGCTTAATTTTGGACGCATCATCGCCGAAGGGCCACCCGAGGAAATCCGGGTCAATCCCGAAGTGATTGAAGCCTACTTGGGCAAGGAAGAAGACGAATGAGCGAGATTTTGCGCATTGTCGATCTTGCTGTCTCGTATGGCCACATCCAGGCGCTCAAAGGCATAGACCTGACCCTGAATAAAGGCGAGATCACTGCCCTGGTGGGAGCTAACGGAGCCGGCAAAAGCACTACCTTGATGGCTATTTCAGGCCTGTTGAAGTCAGTTCGCGGCCAGGTCTGGCTGGAAGACATCAATCTAAGCAAACTTTCGCCCCATCGGATCGTGCGCAATGGCGTCGTGCAGGTCGCTGAAGGCCGCGCGATTCTAACGACCTTAACGATCCAGGAAAACCTGGAGCTTGGCGCCTACACGCGTAACGACAAAGCTGAGATCGCGCGCGACATGGATTGGGTATATACGTTGTTTCCAGTGCTTAAGCAGCGCGCCGGCGGGCTGGCCGGAAACCTGTCCGGAGGCGAACAGCAAATGCTGGCCATTGCGCGCGCCCTGATGGCCAAGCCGCGCATCCTGTTGCTCGATGAGCCGTCAATGGGCCTGGCGCCGCTTCTGGTGCGGGAAATTTTCCATGTATTGAAAGAAATCAATAGTACAGGCCTTACGATTTTTCTGGTCGAACAAAACGTGCGGCAGGCGTTGCGTATTGCGCAGCGCGGATATGTTCTGGAAACCGGTAAAATTGTGCTGTCTGACAGCGGCCAAAGCCTGCTGCATAATCCCCGGGTCATCGAAGCCTATATGGGCGGGTAGTTGGGCCATCGTTCTTTACATAGGACTCTGATAGCGATTTGAATGATCTACCGGAGGACGTATAGAACCCCTATGATGTACTGATAGTCCATAGGAAAAACCCTCATGAAGAAAGTACTTGGTATTCACTCAGGTCCCGCTCAGCACTGGGTGGGCGACGGTTTTCCTGTCCGCTCGCTATTTTCTTATGGCGACCTTGGCAAACATCTCAGCCCTTTTTTACTGCTCGACTATGCCGGCCCGGCCGAATTCACTCCAGCCGCCCGCCCACGCGGAGTGGGCCAGCATCCGCATCGCGGATTCGAGACGGTCACGATCGTCTATAAGGGGGAAGTGGAGCATCGCGACTCAACGGGCGGTGGCGGCATCATCGGCCCGGGCGACGTGCAGTGGATGACGGCCGCCTCGGGCATTTTGCACGAAGAATTTCACTCGGCAAAATTCACTCGGGCAGGAGGCACTCTGGAAATGGTGCAGCTATGGGTCAACCTTCCCGCCAAAGACAAGATGGCGGTGCCGGGCTACCAGACGCTGCTTGATGGCGACATTCCCTCGGTCGACTTACCCGGCGGCGCGGGCCGGGTGCGCGTGATCGCGGGCAACTACGGCGGCCATCAAGGGCCTGCCAAAACGTTCACCCCCATCGACGTGTGGGACCTGCGGCTGTTGCAAGGCAAGACAGGCAACTTGACCGTGCCCGCGGGTCGCACGTGCGCCTTGGTCGTTTTACACGGCACAGTTCTGATCAATGGCGAACACATCGCCCGCGAAGCCCAGTTAGTCACGCTCGATAACGCTGGCACGAAGGTGTCCCTGGAAGCCAACAGCGATGCCACGATCCTGGCATTAAGCGGTGAGCCGATTCAGGAACCCATTGTTGGGTACGGCCCGTTTGTCATGAATTCGCAGGCTGAAATCGAGCAGGCCATTCAGGACTTCAACAGCGGTCGGTTCGGCCAAATGCCTCCGTCCGCCTCTTAGACGATAGGCCGGGCGCCGCAATGGATTATCTTGCGCAATTGATCGAACATTATGGCCTTGCCCCGGTTAAACACGTGCGACCTTTATCGGGCGGCATCGATGCATGGGTGGCCGCGGGCGGGATACTCCATCGAAAGATAAGGCCACCATGCACGATTTGAACGATCTTTACTACTATGTCCAGGTCATTGATCACGGCGGCTTCGCACCGGCCGGACGCGCGCTCGGCATGCCGAAGTCCAAATTAAGCCGCCGTTTGGCCATGCTGGAAGCAAGACTGGGCGTGCGCCTGATTCAGCGTTCCACCCGGCGCTTTTCCATCACAGAAATTGGTCAGACCTATTACGCGCACTGCAAGGCCATGCTGGTTGAAGCTGGAGCCGCGCAAGAAGCCATTGACGTCACGCGAGCTGATCCGCAAGGTATCGTGCGGATCACTTGCCCGGTGGCGCTGCTGCACGCCGATGTCGAAACGATGCTTGCGGATTTCATGGTTGACAATCCTCGGGTCGCCCTGCACCTCGAGGCCACCAATCGTCGTGTCGATCCCATCGGAGAAGCCATCGATATCGCCCTGCGGGTTCGTCCGCCGCCACTCGACGATAGCGACCTGGTCATGCGCGTATTGGCCAATCGAAACCAGTGCCTGGTCGCCAGCGCCGCGCTCATTGCGCTTCGCGGTTTGCCCAAGACGCCCGCCGACCTGACGGACTGGCCCAGCCTGGGATCAGGCCCTTTTCAAGAAAATCATGTCTGGAATTTACTCGGGCCGAACGGAGCACAAGCGGCTCTGCATTACACGCCCCGCCTAGTCACGGCCGATATGGCGATGCTGCGCCACGCCGCGCTCGCCGGTATCGGCGTCGTGCAACTTCCCATAATGATGATTCGCGACCAGCTTGCCAATGGCGAGCTGATTCAAGTACCGCCAGACTGGGCCCCCCGATGCGACATCGTCCATGC
>JBDTGB010000137.1:0-3690 GCA_039937635.1 Burkholderiaceae bacterium
GTTATGCTGAAAAATTAAAACGTCAAAAATACCTAACTATCTTCATGGATCGCCTAATCTTTTCTAAAGATTGCTACAAAACTGCTATAACAATTTCTATCTCATTGATTTTTAATTATTTTTTATATAGGATTCTCCATTAACTATGGAGACCGTGTGCTTTACCGTCTTTCGCTAAAAAATTTAATCGCCCAATAAATCAAGCCGCTATTTTAGGCTAAGCTTATTCGGTTCAGGCGCAACAATAACAGTAATTGATGATCGCTGCCTGCGGCCTAAACCACACTGTCGCCCATGTCCGTTTTCACGCTTGTTTTACCCGACTTTCTCCTGATTGCCCTGGGATGGGTGCTGCTACACAAGCTCAAGTTTTCACGCGATTTTTTTCAAAACGCCGAACGACTGGTTTATTTCGTACTCTTCCCCGCTCTGCTATTTCATTCCATAACGCAAACCCCCATCAGCATTGCCAGTGCGTCGACACTGCTGCAAGCCACTGTGGCCGCGATGGGATTCGGCGTAGCGCTGGCCTGGCTGGCCGTACCGGTTTTAAAGCCGGATCCGGTCGATCATGCGTCGACGGCACAATGCGCCTTTCGGTTCAACACGTACATAGGCCTGTCGATCGCCCTGAGTCTGGGCGGAACGAAAGGCCAGACGATCATGGCCATTATCGTCGGCTTTGCGGTGCCCATTTCAAATATGGCGGCCGTCCATGCCCTGGCACGCCAAAACGGAGGCAAGGCGCTTAAAGAAATGGCCAAAAACCCCTTCATCATTGCGACCGTCCTGGGACTGCTGGTCAACCTTTTGGGTGTACCCGTTCCAAAGCCGATCGACGTGGTCTTAGGGCGTTTGGGCACGTCCGCCATTGCTATCGGCCTGCTGTGCGTCGGCGCCACCTTATCTCTGCGAGGCGGACTTGCCGCAGGCAGACTGATGAGCTGGATGATAGTCGCGCGCCTGATCGTTAATCCGATCGGCGCCATTTTTATTGGGTGGATGCTGGAATTGCCGCCGCTCGAGCGTCAAATACTGTTGCTATTTTGCGCGTTGCCGCCATCGTCCACCGCACACGTTCTGGCCGCCAGAATGGGCGGCAACGGCCCTTTAACCGCCACCATAATGTCAGTCAGCACCTTACTTTCAGCATTGACCATTCCATTCTGGCTGATGATCAGCGGCCATTAAACCGACAACACTCCAATGCAAAACAGCCCAATCTTAGCTGCAACTAGCCTGTATTTAGAGGACGAAGCGGCTACAAACGCGCTAGCCGCCCAGTTTATGCCGCTCATTTGCGGGACCCATAAAGCGCTTGCCTCCGCAAGCCCGGGCGGCCGAATTCATCTACGCGGCGACCTCGGAGCAGGCAAAACCAGCTTCGTCCGTGCTCTATTGAAAACCGCTGGCGTAACGGGTCGAATCAAAAGCCCAAGCTATACTTTACTTGAAACCTATAAAGTTTTTAACATATACTTCTATCATCTTGATTTTTATAGATTTAAAGATCCACATGAATGGCAAGATGCCGGATTCCGAGATATCTTGCAAAAAGAGGCCGTAGTTTTAATCGAATGGCCGGAGCAAGCGGGCGCCGCGTTGCCGCCTCCGGATCTTGAAATAAAACTAAGTTACGCAGATACCGGTAGACAGGCCAGCCTGGCTGCATACACCACCAGAGGAAAATCATGGCTGACGATTCTTGCCCTCCCACCACAGGAATCCCTTTAAATACATACCGACGACGTCGATTCCTCGCGACGAGCGCCTCGCTGCTTATTCTGCCTGTAATTCCCCGCATTACCATGGCGGCAACCATTTTGGCCGTACGCACCTGGCCGGCCGACGAATATACCCGCGTCACCCTTGAGCTGGACAGCGAATTGAAGGTCGAGCATTTCATGCTTGAAAACCCGAATCGCATGGTGGTCGATATTAACGGACTGACAATGAGCAGGGCCGTCAACGAGTTAGTATCCAAAATAAAGCCCAACGATCCCTACATTGCATCAATCCGGGCTGGTCAAAACCGTCCGAACGTCATCCGTTTGGTCATTGATCTAAAACAATCAGTCGCGCCCCAAATCTTCACTTTGAAGCCGGTTGGGGCATACAAATACCGGCTGGTGCTCGATTTGTATCCTAAAGTTGCACAGGATCCGCTGATGGCCCTGACGGAAGCGAGCGGCGACCAGGACCCTTTGGCGTCCGTGCTCGAACAACTGGCCAGAAACTCAAACGACAATGCCCCCATTCCCTCGGTGCCAGGCCAGCGCTTGCCCCCAAAAACCGTTATCAAAAAGCCGGAACCCTCCGCACTGCTGCCGCCTCTGGGCGTTGACCGGCCCATATTGGTCGCGCTGGATCCTGGACATGGAGGTGAAGACACCGGCGCCATCGGTCCCGGCGGCACACGCGAAAAAGACGTGGTGCTGGCAATCGGCCGGCGCCTGAAAAAGCTGATCGACTCTCAGCCCAATATGCGCGCTTATCTGACCCGGGACAACGACTACTTTGTGCCCCTGAACGTCAGGGTGCAAAAAGCGCGCCGAGTTCAGGCTGATCTGTTCATTTCCATACACGCCGACGCGTCGCCCAACTCCAGCGCAAAGGGCTCATCTGTTTTTGCGTTGTCACAGCACGGCGCCACAAGCTCGGCAGCCCGCTGGATGGCCAAACGGGAAAACGACGCCGACTTAATCGGCGGCATTAATTTAGGCGCCCACGACCAGCAAGTAGCCAAAGTGTTGCTTGATCTGTCGACGGCCGCTCAGATCAGCGACGCCATGAGCATAGGTCTGCGCGTGCTTACAGAAATGGGAAAAATCAACGCCTTGCACGGACGCAAGGTTGAACGCGCCGGATTCGCGGTGCTCAAAGCGCCCGACATCCCTTCCATCCTGGTGGAAACGGCATTCGTCAGCAACCCCACCGAGGAACGACTTCTTCGCAGCCCCGCGCACCAGGACAAAATCGCAAACGCAATGCTTAGCGGAGTTAAAGGTTATTTCGCCGCCCATCCCGCTTTAGCCCGCCGCGCCTGAATTTAACCTTGGCTAGGGCGCCGCGGGTCTTTTAAACAACTTCCAAAGTGTGCCCAACACCACTGGGACGATAGCGGCCCCCACGCCAATTAATACAATCGTATTCAAGTGCGCTTTAACGATGGGCACATTCCCAAAGAAATAGCCCAGTGCAATCAGGCCCGTGACCCACAACACGGCACCGGAAATATTAAACAACTGAAACCGCAGGAAATTCATACTGCCCACGCCAGCAACAAAGGGCGCGAAGGTGCGGATAATCGGCAAAAAGCGCGACAGGACAATGGTTTTTCCACCATGTTTTTCATAAAAGGCATGTGTTTTTATTAGCGCATTGTGATCCAGAAACCGGAAATTGCTCGAAAAAACACGCGGACCTATGTAGCGTCCAACCGAATAATTAACGGTATTGCCCAATATCGCCGCCGCGATCAGCAAAACGCCAAGCAACACGGGATTAATCAAGCCCGACGCGCCAAAAGCGCCGGCAATGAACAGCAACGAATCGCCGGGCAGAAACGGTAAGACAACCAGTCCCGTCTCGCCAAAAACAATCAACGCCAGCACCAGATAAATCCAGTCTCCATACTGAGCGACCCAATCCCCAAGAAATTGGTCGATATGAAGCACAAGGTTTAAAAAA
>JBDTGB010000138.1:0-3553 GCA_039937635.1 Burkholderiaceae bacterium
GTCGTCGGCATTGCGCAGGAAATCTGGCTGGCCAGGGGCAAGCGCGTCAGTTCTTTGTTGATTTATATGGCGATGGGCTGGCTAGCCGTAATTGCGGCCGAGCCGCTTATTCGCGCATTAACTTGGCCGGGCTTTCTGTGGCTGGCTGCGGGCGGCCTGTTCTACACCATAGGCATTATTTTTTATGCGAACGACGAAAAGATGCGGCACGGGCATGGCGTGTGGCACCTGTTTGTTTTGGGCGGCAGCATTTGCCATTTCATCACGATTTTGGTCTACGTCGCTTGACGACGTACTTAATCGTTTTTCAATTGGTTCTAGTCTTCTAATGAAAAGGGGGAAAATGCGATGTCTATCCATGCAATCTTGCCCACCGCTCGCACGCGGTTGGTGACCATTCAAGATGCGGCTCCAGTCATTGATGCGGCCAAGCTTTTAAGCGGGAAGCACACCAGTCTGGTGGTTGTCTGCAGCTCTGATGGGGCGATGTCCGGCGTTGTCACGAAAGCCGACGTGGTCAGGCAAATCAGCACCTGCGCGGGATGTAGCTGCACGACTATGGTTTCCGACATCATGACGCGCGAAGTCATTACATGTCATCCCGAGGACAATCTAATCGACGTTTGGGCGACCATGAAAGATAATGCCTTAAGGCAAATTCCCATTAGTGATCGCGAGTCGCGGCCTGTAGGCTTGTTATATGCCAATGATGCATTGCAGGTGCTTTTGAAAGAGGCCGACGATGAGGACCTTTTATTGCGCGATTACATGTTCGGTATTGGGTATCGCTGAGGCGGGCTTTGCAGTCCGCCGTCAACGGTTCAACGATTATGCGCTATCGTGTGATCAGTGCCCCGACTTGGGATCGGGCTTTTCAGTCGTATTGAAGATTGTGGGGTCTGCTTTGCCCTTGACTGTCAAGAACCCCGCAAGACCCTTTTCCATGCGCGACAGTGCGTGGTCCACCAGAATGTACCGACCTGGGTAATCGACCTTGAATTCAACCACAGTCGCACCACCAGGAGGCACTGAAGTAGTCTGCACGTTTGTCAGCACGGGGCTTGTGAACGAGGCGCGGTCGTATACCTTGTCGAATACTTCACCAATTATGTGAAAACTGGACGTCAGGTTCGGGCCACCTACGCCAAAGAAAATTCGTACCGTTTCGCCTACGTTTGCTTCCATATTGTAGGTTTTGGTCAGAGCATCCATATTGCCGTTGAACATCATGTGTTCCGGGTTCTCGGACAGGAGCTTTTCAAGAGAAAATTCCTGCAAGCCCTGAGCCCCATGGTGATGGGTCGTATACAACTCGCCTTGCATAACGTAAAACTCGCGATCCACTTTGGGTAAGCCGCCTTCGGGCTCGACCAGGATCATGCCGTACATACCATTGGTAATATGCTGCGCAACCATCGGTGTAGCGCAATGGTAAACGTATAGCCCCGGATGCAATGCCTTGAATGTGAAGCTTTTGGTGTTGGCCGGGGCCACTTGTGTAACGGCTGCGCCGCCGCCAGGGCCGGTTACTGCGTGGAAATCCACCGAGTGGATATGCGTGCTGTTCTTGGCATTGGACAGATTGACCGTTACCGTGTCACCGACACGTACTCGCGCAAAGGGGCCGGGTACTTTGTTGTTAAAAGTCCAGTAGCGATAGCTGCTGCCGTTATCAAGGCGCCCTTCAAGTTCGGTCGTCTCAAGATTGAGCGTGACACTTTGCGGCCCGCGGCTGCCCACCGGCTCACCCACCGCGCTGGGGTCTTGCGCGATCTCTGCAGCCGTGCTCTTCGCTTGCTCGGGCACAGTGCCGACGATGATCTTGCCCACCATGCCGGCTGCCTTGTGTCCGGGCAGCGTGCACAGGTATTCGAATGTGCCATTTTTCCTTGCGCGAAACACGATGGCGGTCGCGGACCCCTTGCCCGCTATATGGTCTGACTTGGCACCGAACTCGGGTACCGCGATATCGTGTATGGCGCCATCTCCGTTAACCAGGTTGATCTGGACCACAGCTCCATCGGCCACGTTTAGATCGGGATTGACTTTCCCTGATATGGCGCCCGTTTCACCAATGAAGACAAGCTGGCCTCCCGAAATGTCGGTACGCAAGGTAAATGTTATATCGGGTTTGTAGGTGACGGTGCTATCGCCATTCGACGGCTGAGCCGAAGCAGGCGCGCCGCCGGCGAAACAAGCGACCGCGAACAATGCGAAGAATATTTTCAAAGCTTTCATGGTTACTCTCTATTGACGATAAAACATTAACGGAATAGGGGGTTAACTGTAGCAACGATGTGCAATGGAGATATTGATGCAGATCACGTTTTAAGCGAATCTTAAGGTTCGCTTGCCTGCCTTTCCGGCAAGTGGAGAAAGTCAGCCGGCAGTATTAACAGCTCAGGTTTCAGTATTTCGATGTCACGCCGATTGACGGCAATAATGCCCGCCGTCGCCAAAGCCGATAGCGAGCGGCTGATGGTTTCAAGCGTCAGTCCAAGGTAGCTGCCCAGATCGCGTCGCGTCATGGGAAGCAAAAAATTGCGCGAGGAATACCCCAAATTGGTGTAACGCCTGGCCTGCATGGCCAGGAAACGAGCCACGCGCGCTTCCGATTTGACCGTGATTGATAAGCCCATGCCGCCGCGTTCCAGCGCGATTTCCCGGCTGGTCGCCAGATAAATCATTTGTTCCAGATCGCTATTGCTGTGGCCGGGTGTGAGCAATTCTTTAAAAGGTATAGCGATCAGATCGCAGTCGGTCAAAGCCACTGTGTCGCTGGTGTATCGATCACGGTAGATCCCGTCAAAGCCGATCAGATCGCTTTTCATGGGAAAAGAAAGAATGCGTTCATCGCCCTGGGTATTGCGCAGAACCGTTTTCAGGAAGCCGAATCGCACGATGTACAGAACGCCAAAAGCTTGCCCCATGCGATAGATGAATTCACCGGTTTTGAATCGACGGTGCTGGAATCGGAGTTCTGATTTGTCTTCTGTCTGTAGCGTTAACGTTCGGTCAAGCTGCAGCAGGTTGCAGACGTCTTGAAGCGAGGAAGAAGAGGGCTTGTCCAACGGCCGTGCGTTGTGGTCATTGGTCTCGCATTTCGAGTGAGCCGGCGTGGATGCCGCGCGCAACTTGTCTTTATTCGGTGCTGGATCTGGCGCCGAGTCAGTGCTTGAAGTGACCATGTCGATCCTGCCCTTTGGAGAGAGCTTGTTTCAACAGCGTAGCACAGATAGCCATGGTTAAATTTAAATTTAAATCAAGACTGCATCGGCTGTTCGGCGGTGACATAATTATTTGAGGGTGTCGTGACTATCGCGGGACGCATGGCGTTGGCACATACGGTCATCGACGAGTTCATACAAAAGCATGCCCGCCAACATGGCTGCCACAAATACGGCCGCCTTCGGGTGGCCGGCGCCCAGCGATACGATGGCAGGGCCGGGGCAGAAACCAACCAGTCCCCAGCCCGCGCCGAAAATTAGGCTGCCGAGCACGAGACGCTTGTCAATGGCCGTGGCGCTGGGCAGATGTAACGCGCCGCCAAGAA
>JBDTGB010000139.1:0-1880 GCA_039937635.1 Burkholderiaceae bacterium
AATGGTCCCGTGGGTGTTTTCGAGCTCGACGCGTTTGCCAATGGAACGCGGGTGGTCGCGCGCGCCATCGCTGATTCGGACGGGTTTTCCATTGCGGGCGGTGGCGATACGCTTGCCGCTATTGCCAAATTCGGCGTTGCAGACAAGATTGACTATATTTCGACGGGCGGCGGCGCCTTTTTGGAATTCCTTGAAGCGGGAACTTTGCCGGCGGTTCAGGTTTTGGTGCGCCGGGCCGATAAGTAGGGCTTGTATTGTCCAGCACGCCGCCGCTTATCCCCCCCGTTTCATCTGGCGGATGATGGCTTTATAGCCCTCAATGGCGTCGGGCCACGCGGGTTCAAATCCGCTGGCGCGCAGACGGGCAT
Organism: Burkholderiaceae bacterium; assembly: GCA_039937635.1. GTDB lineage: Bacteria > Pseudomonadota > Gammaproteobacteria > Burkholderiales > Burkholderiaceae_B > JBDTGB01. The sequence continues at coordinate 369 of JBDTGB010000139.1, forward strand.
TGCTTAGGCGTTTGCCGCCTGTTGTTGTGCCCGTCACCCGAGTGCCGGCTACCGGAGCGCCGGCCGCATCGGCGGCGACAGGTGCATTTAACATAGCGGCCAGCGCGTCGTACAGTTCGTGAATTGGGTGGGGGTGATCATCCGTTCCGATATAGCACGACTCGGCCTGGCCCAGACCAAGCAGGTGGACAGCAGCGCGCGCCGCATCGTCGATGTGAAAGCGATTGGCCCAGCGCTTATCCTGGCGTGACACGCGCGCGCGGCCGTCTTGCAGGCGTGTTAATAGCTCGGTTCGTTGTGGGCCATACAGTCCCGTCAAACGAAATAGAACAGTCTGGGGCAGCTCGTGCCTAAGCCATTCCTCCGCTTGAACCAGTATTTGGCCGTTGAATTCCGACGGGTTGGTCGCGGTGTCTTCGTTTACCCATTCATCGCAAGCGCCGTAGACGGCGCTTGAGGAGACAAACATAAACCGCGTCAACGCCCTGACGTCCAGCGCGGACAGAAAATTTCGCAAACCATCCAGGAAGAGGGTCCGGTAGTCGGCTTCGGTGCGCCGATCGGGCGTGGGCGCGTAGATTACCTGACTGATGGAATGCGGCAGTTGGGTCAGTGTCTCGGGTTTTGTCAAGTCGGCCGCCAGCCACTGAACGCCCGAAATATCATGGATTGGCGGGTGCCGCCGCAGTCCCCACACCTGATGGCCTTGTGCAAGAAGAAGTTCGGCTGCACGACAGCATAAATCGCCCGCACCGGCCAGTAAAATACGTTGATTCGTCATGTTTTCCGCGCGTGCCGCGATCTGTGATGAACTATATTAGTGCAATCGAACATTAAACACAGGGGGCGGAACATGCAATCGGGCTGCATTATCGGTGGAGGGCGCTCATGACTGGGCAGACGTGTCTGATTCGCCATCATCCTGATGAATTGCTCGTGGGACTTGTTTCCATTTCCGACCGTGCATCGGCCGGAACGTACGCGGACCAGGGAATCCCTGCGTTGCAATCCTGGCTGGAGCTAGCCGTGCTTGGGTCTTGTCAGTTCGTTACGCGGCTGATTCCCGATGTTGCCGCGCAGATCTCGGCCACCTTGATTGAGCTTTGCGATCAACGGGGTTGCGACCTGATTTTGACCACGGGTGGCACAGGTCCCGCGCGGCGCGATGTGACGCCCGAGGCAACGTTGGCGGTGGCGACCAAGGAAATGCCGGGTTTTGGCGAGCAAATGCGTCAGATCAGCCTGAAATTCGTTGCGACGGCTATTTTGTCGCGGCAGGTGGCGGTTGTCAGGGAGACGGCCCATCACGCCGCCCTGATCATTAATCTGCCGGGTCAACCCAAAGCGATCCGCGAGACTTTGGAAGGCCTGAAAGACGCCGAAGGCCATACGCTGGCGGCGGGGGTATTTGCCGCTGTGCCCTATTGTATTGACCTCATCGGCGGGCCGTATATCGACACGCGCGAGTCAATTGTAAAAGCGTTTCGTCCCAAGTCGGCGATACGGCCAACG
>JBDTGB010000140.1:0-1711 GCA_039937635.1 Burkholderiaceae bacterium
AGTCGCGCTGATTGCCAGACAGGCGCGCCGTCCCATTGCATGCCCAGCGATTGCAATTGCGCCATTATGAATTTATCGGCGCCTGCAAGGACGCGTGGCTGGTCGATGTCTTCAATCCGCAATAACCAGCGACCCTGATGCGCGCGAGCGTCGGCACAACTGGCTACGGCGGCCACGAGCGACCCCAAATGCAAAGGCCCGCTTGGGCTGGGGGCGAACCGGCCCACGTAATTGCGTTGGCTGGGATTTGCCACGCACCCGCCCGGCGGTTTAATGTGACAGCCGCAGGTGGTCGTCAGCCAGCAGTTCTTCCAGCACCAGATGATCGACTTCGGCTTCCTGGCTCCAGAGCACCATTAGCGCAATGATTTTTATTTTGTCCAGCGAGACCGGCGATTCGTTGGCCGCTTGTGCTCGGTCGATAAGGATTTCACGCAGCGCCGGAGGCAGCACCTTGGAGTTTTCAAGAAAGGCGATGAAGCCGATGGCCTGGGCGCCCAGCACTTGGTATTCGTGCTCGGTGAAAATGCGGTGGCTGTCGCTACGCGGACTTTGCGCCAACCAGACGCATTGTTCCGTGGTTTGAGCCAGCCCATGCAACCATCCGAGCGCGTCGTCAATGTCTTCGTGCTCGAAACCCACTGCGGCAAGCTTGTGCGCCAGAACATCCGCTTCGGGGCACGCCTGCGGCGTGTAGTAGTTTTCGAATAAGTAAACCAGTATATCGAACATGGCGATTTTGGTTGCCCTTTACAGAGTCAACTAATAATTGAGGGTTAACCGGTAAAGTCGTAATTAACTGTACGCTGATTTACCATTGCGAGCAACCGGGGAAGATTCTTTTCCTTAAATCGAGTACGCTTGGCACGAGATCCCGGGAGTGACTTATGGAAGCGGTAAACCAGGAAGCGATAAACCATGCCGGCGCCATTTCTATGCCGCCGATAGCGCGGGTTGGCGACGTCATTAGCGCCATCGATACGCCCAGCTTGATTCTTGATCTGGATGTTTTTGAAGACAATCTGCGAAAAATGCAGGCGCTGGCCGAGCGTCATGGCGTCGCTTTGCGGCCTCATGCCAAAGCGCATAAATGCCCCCAAATCGCTTTACGGCAGATTGCCCTGGGCGCCCAGGGCATTTGCTGCCAGAAAGTATCCGAAGCCATTCCTTTTATTGCGGCCGGCGTGCGCGACATTCACATCAGCAATGAAGTGGTGGGCGCCGCCAAATTGGCCTTGCTGGCACGCCTGGCCGGGCAGGCGGCGATGACCGTGTGCGTGGATCATGCGCGCGCGGTCGAGGCGTTGTCGGCGGCCATGGTCGAGCAGGGCGCGACGATTGGGGTTCTGGTCGATATCGATGTTGGACAAAAGCGTTGCGGGGTGCAAACGCCCGAGGAAGTGATCGCGCTGGCGCGCCTGATCCAGACGCGCCCGAATATCAGCTTTGCCGGATTGCAGGCGTACCACGGCGGCCTGCAGCATAAACGGTCTCTTGAACAACGCAAGAGGTCGTGCGCCACCGTGGCGCGTTTGATTCGTTCGTATATGGCGGCGCTGAAGAAGGCCGGGATTGACTGTCCGACAATAACGGGCGGGGGCACGGGGACCGCTGTTTTCGATGTTACCAGTCATGTGTTCACCGAAATACAAGCCGGTACCTATGCGTTTATGGATACCGATTACGCCGGTATCGATTGGGGCGAAGGGCT
>JBDTGB010000141.1:0-7701 GCA_039937635.1 Burkholderiaceae bacterium
AGCAGAAACGGGGCAAATGGCGGTGGTTCGATATAGAATCATGGCATGCGAGTTCTAGTAATTGAAGATGACACAACTTTGGGCCATGCACTGCAAGAGTTCCTTATCGGGCAGGGCTATGCTGTCGACTGGCTGCAAGATGGCGGCCAAGTGGCGGGCGCGGTCGCGGGCCAGACTTATGATCTTTTATTGCTTGACTTGAATTTACCGGGTTTAAGCGGCCTTGACGTTTTGCGCCAATTGCGCGGCAACGGACAGCAGGTTCCGGTTCTTATTCTGACGGCCCGTGACGGTGTCGAGGATCGTGTTGCGGGGCTTGACGCCGGGGCCGATGATTATGTCACCAAGCCTTTCGAGCTGCCGGAGCTCGCGGCTCGTGTGCGTGCCTTCGCGCGGCGCCGGGCTGGTCAGGCGCAACCGTTTATCGAAGCAGGCCCCTTGCTATTTGACACCGTGGGACGCGAAGTGCGTGTGAACGGCGAACGGCTGTCCCTGTCGGTTCGAGAACTTTCGGTTCTTGAAATGCTCATGGGCCGGGTTGGACGCGTTGTAACCAAACGCCAGATCGTGAACTCTTTATCGGCTTGGGACGCCGATTTCAGCGAGAACGCGGTGGAAGTCTATGTATACCGCTTGCGTAAACGGTTGGAACGAACGGGTGCCAGCATACAAACAGTCCGGGGTTTCGGCTATTTGCTTGACGTGGAAAGTGCGGCGTAACGCGTTCCAGGTCAAGAGACTGATTCGGTGGCGGTTCAGCGCTCTGATCCCCAAGGGTTCGTTGGCCCGCCGTCTGGTAGCGTTGCTGCTGCCTGCTCTGGTCGTTTTGGTCGTACTGGATTCGATCGTGACGTGGATTATGACGCGAGCGATAAGTCTTGAGACCTGGTTGCTGCGCGATATTTTCTGGACATTAATGTTCAGCCAGTTGCTCTTGGTCAGCGTATTTGCCTGGGTGCTGGTTACAGGCGTGCGTTCAAGTTTGCGTTCAATCAATCATTTGTCCAGCGAAATCAGCCAGCGATCGATTGACGATTTGCAATCGCTTGACGTGTCGGGTTTGCCCACCGAAGTTGTCCCGGTGGTTGCGCATATCAATGATTTGCTGGTTCGGCTGGATGACTCCATGCAGGCGCAAAAGCGGTTTATAGGCCACGCGGCCCATCAATTCAGGACTCCCTTAAGCGGATTGAAGCTGGAATCGGAGCTTATGTTGGCGCGCCCCTTGCCCGATGATGTGCGGGCGCGCGCCGAGCGCATCAAATCGGTCACCGATCGTATGATCCGGCTGGGTCAGCAATTGCTTGTTTTGGCGCGGGCGGACTCATCGACGCGGCCGCAGGACAGTTTTGTGCGTACTGATCTGGCGGAATGGACTCGCATCAATGGCGCTGAATGGGTTCCCGCCGCGCGGGCTCGTCATGTCGAGATCGAGCTAGTCGCGCCCGATAAGCCAGTTTGGGTCGACGTCGATCCACTGTTGCTCGAAGAAATGTTAAGCAATCTGATCGATAATGCGCTGCGATATGGAATCGGTGCGAAAAGCATCAGGTTGAAGGTGGCGGCGAACCCGCCTTCTTTATCCGTCGAGGACGACGGCTCGGGGATTGATGCGGCAGATACAGATCGCGTGTTCGAGGCTTTTTACCGTTCGCCACGTGCGGATACGGGTGGGTCGGGACTGGGCTTGGCCATTGTTCGTGAAATCGCCCGCGCCCATGGCGCGTGGTGGAGCCTGATGAGCCGGCCGGCGTTTCCCGGAACGCGTATCAGGGTGGTGTTTCCAGGCCCTCGAATTGGCGCCAAATTGACAAGGCAAGAGTGATCCCATGAGCGATTCAATCATCACGGACGATGACTCAAAGCCGGCGCATTCGCCGAAGACGCGGTCCCCAGGGGCGGCGGTTCTGGTTGGCGCGCTGGGCGTGGTGTTTGGCGACATCGGCACCAGTCCGCTCTACACGATCAAGGTGTCGCTTTCGGAGTTCGCCGTGCTGGACACGGAACACATACTGGGCGTCTCGTCGATCTTGTTCTGGATGCTGATGCTGGTGGTCTCGTTAAAGTATGTCACGCTGGTTTTGCGCGCCGATAACCGGGGCGAGGGTGGCACGTTGGCTCTGATGGAACTGGCAGTGCGGGGGTTGTCGGGGCGAAAAAAATGGCTGTTGACCCTACTTGGACTGACCGGCGCGTCCTTGTTTTATGGCGACAGCATGATCACTCCAGCCATCTCGGTGCTTTCGGCCATTGAAGGGATCAGTGTTGTTTCCGATACCCTGAGCGCCTGGGTGGTTCCCTTGTCTGTGGTGGTGTTGGCCGGCCTATTCATAATTCAGTCGCGCGGGACAAGCGCCATGGGCAAGCTGTTCGGCCCCGTGATGTTGCTGTGGTTCATCACCATCGGGGTTCTGGGCGGGTGGCGCATTGCTCTGGCGCCGGAGATACTCCAGGCCTTGAATCCCCTGTGGGCGGTAAAGTTCATTTCCGATGCGCCATGGGGAACTTTTCTGTTGCTTGGCGCTGTGGTTTTGGCCCTGACCGGAGCGGAAGCGTTATACGCCGATATGGGCCATTACGGCCGTCCGGCCATTCGACGTACCTGGTTTGGTGTAGTGATGCCTTCGTTGGTGCTGTGCTATTTAGGCCAGGGGGCGTTGCTGCTGGCCGATCCGTCCGCCATTAAAAATCCGTTTTTCCTGATGGCGCCTTCCTGGGGGTTGGCGCCGCTGGTTGGACTGGCCACCCTTGCAACGATCATTGCTTCCCAGTCCGTTATTTCGGGCGCTTTCTCGGTTACCCGGCAGGCGGTGCAACTGGGTTTTTGGCCGCGTATGGCTATTTTGCACACGTCGGCGCGCGAAGAGGGGCAAATCTATATGCCGCGGGTTAATCTGCTGTTGTTTTTTGCCGTACTTTTCCTGGTGCTTGGTTTTGGCTCGTCTGAACGTCTGGCTTTGGCCTACGGATTTGCGGTTACGGGCACGATGCTCATGACTTCTTTGCTGGCGTTTTCGGTGCTCCCACGGAAATCGAAAGGCGCTCGACGTGTGTTGTGGATAGCGCTTTTATGCGTTTTTCTAACGCTTGATGTGTTGCTGTTTTCCTCGAATGCGCTGAAACTATTCGATGGCGGCTGGTTGCCGCTGATTGTTGGGCTGTGCATATTGACGTTGATGACGACGTGGAAACAGGGCCGTGAACAAATGCATGAAACGTTGGCCGGTGACCAGCAGCCGCTGAAGGCATTCATGGAGGCTCTTGAGCAGTACCCGCCGACGCGCGTCGGTGGAACTGCCGTATTCATGAGCATGATTGTGAATACGGTACCGCCGGCGTTGTTGCATAACCTGAAGCACAATAAAGTATTGCACGAGCAAGTGCTGTTTTTGACAGTTCTAAGCGCTGACGTGCCTTACGTGCCGTTTAGTGAACGTTTTGAGCTGGAGCGTTTAAGCCGCAGCAGTTGGCAGGCGGTTTTGCGGTGGGGATTCAAGCAGGCGCCCAATGTGCCGCGCGCGCTGGGGCTTATTGCCCAAGCGCATCCCGAGATCAACCTCGATCCCATGCAAACTTCCTATTTTTTATCGCGGCAAACCGTTATCGTTGTGCGCAAGGCACCTTTGTGGCTGCGCTGGCGTCGAAGCTTGTTCGCGTTTATGGCGCGTAACGCCAGCCGCAGCACCCGGTTTTACAAGATTCCTCCGAACCGGGTGGTCGAGATGGGCATGCAGCACGAACTGTAAGCCGCGCGGGGCGGCTTGGTTTACTGGTTATCGTGTCGGTGCTGGCGCTGGTGCGGGAACGACGGGTATGACTGTTTCACGCAATACGCCGCCGCTTTCGACACTGCCTTGCGTCGTTGTATTTTGCCCCGACATTTGCGTCAGACAATCTTGTTGTCGCCCGGCAGGCAAAGCTTTGCAACGGTTGGTGGCGTCCTGGTTATACGCCGCGCCGGGCTCCGCCAAACGATTGTGCCGCGCTTCGTTCAAGGCTGCTCCCGCCTCGCGCAGGCAGGTGGCACGGTCCTGGTTCGTCTCTCCAGCTTTGCATCGCGCCACATCTCTTTGATATTGTGCCTGGGCCCCGGCATTTGCCGCCGGCTTGGCTGTGCTGGCGGCCATCGCCACCGGGGAAAACAGAAATGCGCTTAGGGCGCCAGCCGCCAAAGCGGCGTTGTAAAGTTGAGTGAGTCGGGTAAGCATGGGCAATCCCCTTTTTAAGCATGAAACACCGAAAATACGGTCTATCGCTTGTCAGTATAGTCCGGCATGCGGGCAATGGCTGCTCGCATTAGCAATATGGCTGTGACGGGCGATGTGATGACGACAAAGACCATGATGAGTATTTCCTGAAATATGGGTCTATGGCCGATGGCCGACGACACCAGAATCGAGGCCAGCAAAATACATGCCAGACCCACGGTATTGCCCAGGGTTGGAGCATGCATGCGCGTGTAGATGTGCTTGAATCGCAGTAAGCCGAACGAGCCGGTTAAGGTGACGATTCCACTTAATATCAGCAGCAAGGCGGCGGGCACGGAGGCCCATAAAGGCAATTCTGTCATGGCTCGATGACCTCGCCTCGAAGCAGGAATTTGGCCATGGCGGTCGAGCCCACGAAGCCCAGTAACGCGATCAGCAGAGCTATGTCGAAGTATAAAGAGGCGCCGTATCGCATACCCAGCACGAGAATGACAAGCATGCCGTTGACGTACATCGTGTCTAGCGCCAATACGCGGTCTTGCGCGGTCGGCCCGCGCAGCAGACGCAATGCGGCGCAGGTCATACCCAATATAAAGCAGCCTAGCGCAAAGGCGCCGGCCCATAGCAATACTGTGTTCATTCAAAGATCTCCTTCAAGGGAAATTCGTAACGCTCTTTGATGGTGCGTATCCATTCCGATTCGTCTTTCAAGTCGAGCACATGCAGCGTCAGCATATTTTCTTCCGGCGAGAATTCGGCCCATATGGTTCCGGGGGTGTACGTCACGATGCAGGCCAGCGCGGCCAGGCCGTGCGGGTCAGTGAGTTCAATCGGTATTTTCACGAACCCGGGCGTCATGACGGCGCGGCGACCCAGCCAGATAAGCCGTGCCACGGCAATATTGGATCGGATGATATCGGCGGCGACGTTGCACATTAGCTTTAGCGCGACAAGAGGCCGTTTGGGGCGGGCGCGCAAGGGGCGCAGCGCCGATCCCGCCCAAATAAGCAACAGTGAAAGCGCAATGCCCAGCACGATGTGGCCGGGCGACATCGTATCGTTTAACAATAGCCATATTGCCGCGAGGAACACCGGCATAGGCAAAAGAGCCCAGAAGCGTTTCATGACGTGTTCCCTGGCGTGTGGAATCTGATCGTCGGTTGCCCGAGCACGGCATTAATATAGGATGACGGATGATCCAGCGAACGCGCGGCGGCGTCGACGTAGGTCATGATGGGACCCGCCCAGATGACCAGGGCAACGCCACTTAGCAATAGTGTCGCCACAGGAGCCGCTTCGCTGACTCGCAGCCGCGGAATGAGCGTGTCTTCTACGCCCCAGAACATGCGGATGCCGGTGCGCCCCAACGCCATGATGGCGGCCATGCCCGATCCCAATACGGCGACGATCAGCAACCAGACGTTCAGCGCGGGCGCGCCCGCGCTGAACGTTTGCAGCGCCGCCGAGAGCAACGCGAATTTGGCGATGAACCCCGATAGGGGCGGCAAGCCGGTAATGAGCAGCGCGCACGTGATGAATGCCAGTCCCAAAAAGGCCATCGCGGCTGGAATGGCGACGCCCACAACGTCGTCCGATCGGTCGGGTGGCTCGGGATCGTCAAGATTGAAGGATTCCAGGCTGACGGCAAGCACGCTCGCGCCGAAAGGCTGGGTTCGTTCGATCATTTCGATCAGCATGAAAAAAGCGCCCATGGCCAGTACCGAGCTGATTAGATAAAACAAGGCCGGCCCCGTCAGGGTCACGCCGGGCATTCCAAGGGCCGTCAATAGCGTTCCCGATGAAATAATAATGCAGTATCCCGCCAGGCGTTCCGTTTGTTGCGCGGCAAGGATGCCGATGGTTCCGAACAGGAGCGTGGCCAAGCCGACTGGGAACATCCAGCCTCCGCCGAACGCCGCTGGAGCCCCGGTGGGCAGCAACAACGATCCCAGGCGCAGCAGTGCGTAGATGCCGACTTTTGTCATGATGGCAAAGATGGCTGCGACCGGAGCGCAGGCTGTGCCGTAGGCGGCTGGCAGCCAGAAGTTTAATGGCCAGGCCGCCGCTTTGATTAGAAACGCCACGCCCAAAATAGCGGCGCCCGCTTCAAAAAGCCGGCGATCGGGGCCAGTTAGCTTGCCGGCCTGGACCGCAAGATCGGCCATGTTCAGTGTTCCGGTTACGCCGTAGATCAATGCAATGCTAATCAGCAGCATGAGCGATGCCACCAGGTTAACGGCAATATAATGCAGCCCCGCCGCTACGCGCGCGGTTCCCGATCCGTGCAGCATCAGCCCATACGAGGCGGCAAGCAAGACTTCGAAAAAGACGAATAGGTTGAATAGGTCGCCGGTGAGAAAGGCCCCGTTAAGCCCCATGAGCAAAAACTGAAACAAAGGGTGGAAATGAGCACCGGCTCGTTCCCAGCGGGCCGTGGCGTAGATCAAGGCGGCGGTTCCCAGCAAGGAGCTTAATGCAAGCATGATGGCGGCCAGCCGATCAGCCACAATCACTATTCCGATCGAGGCGGGCCAGTCGCCCAGAAGATAGACGCCCACGCCGTCGGGCCATTGCCCTGGGACGGCGCCAGCCGTCAGGCAGAGCAGCCCGATTGCGGCGGCCATCTGGATCGCGACCGACAGCATGCCCAGCGCGGTTCGCATTACGCGATGAGTGTCCTTGATTAGCAACATGGCGGCGCCCGCCATCAGCGGAGTGACGACCGGCAGGATAGGTAAATGGTTTAGCCATTCATTCACTGTTCCGACTCCAGGCCATCAATGTGATCGGTGCCGGACAGTCCGCGCGAGGCCAGCAACACAACAAGAAATAGCGCTATGGCGGCAAAGCCAATGACGATTGCGGTCAGCACCAGCGCTTGCGGCAGCGGGTCGGTGTACAAGGCTGAGTTGGTTCCACGGCTGGCGTCGATAATGGGCGCGGCGCCGATGGCAAGACGACCCGTGCCGAATATGAACAGGTTTACGGCGTAGGACAGAAGCGACAGCCCCATGATGAATTGAAAGGTTCGCGGGCGCAGCAGCAACCAAATTCCCGAGCCGGCGAGAACACCGATGGCCAGTGCAAAGATGGCTTCCATCAGTTTGCCCCTTTTGCATTGATCACGGCGGGTTCGGACGCGATCGTCGGCGCGCGATGGAATCGCAACGATTGGTGCGCCAGCGCGACCAGAATCAGAACTGTTGCGCCGACGACCAGCATGTAGACGCCCAGGTCGAACAGCAAGATGCTGGATAACGAAACTGGCCCGATAATCGGCCAGGTCAGCGTCCAGGTCATGGCTGACAGAAACGGACGCGAGATCCACCAGGCCGAAGTGGCGGCCGCGCCAGCCGCCAGAAGACCCACGGCGATCCATGATTGTGGCTGGATGCGCGTGCGCGCTTCGACCCACGCGGCGCCGCCCACGATGTATTGCAAAATAATGGCGGTGGCCATGATGACGCCGCCCACGAATCCTCCGCCTGGAAGG
>JBDTGB010000142.1:0-2627 GCA_039937635.1 Burkholderiaceae bacterium
TAACGTGACGATGACGGTGAAGTTGATTGCGCCGATCGCCATGGAAGAGGGCTTGCGCTTTGCCATCCGCGAGGGTGGGCACACCGTGGGCGCTGGCGTGGTCGCTAAAATTATCGAGTAAGCAGTATTGCTGCTCGTTTAAGCGGAAGCGTGCCGCTTCCGCCTTTTTCGTTCTTTAGGAAACACCATGAAAAGCCAAAAAATCCGCATCCGCCTGAAAGCGTTTGACTATAAATTGATTGATCAGTCAGCGGCTGAAATTGTCGACACAGCCAAACGTACGGGCGCGGTTGTGCGTGGCCCGGTACCGCTGCCTACTCGCATTCGCCGCTATGATGTTCTGAGCTCGCCTCACGTTAACAAGACGGCGCGGGATCAGCTCGAGATGCGCACGCATCAACGGCTTATGGATATTGTCGACCCCACTGACAAAACCGTTGACGCATTGATGCGCCTGGACTTGCCTGCTGGCGTCGACGTCGAGATCGCACTGCAGTAGTCTGCGCTACGCGGCTCCTATCGAGGTAAACTAAGAACGCCATGTCAAGCATGGCGTTCTTGCTGTTGGTGCATGGTTTTCATGCGCCACTGTCTTGCCGGGCTATCAGGAGCATCAACGTAATGAAGCCGTCCGCATGGGTCGTGGGGATGCTGGTTTGTTTAAGCAGCTTGTGCGCGACGGCCGCGACGGCGCAAACGGCCGCTTGCAATGGCGGGCAGGCAATCAAGTTTGCGGGCCAAACCTGGGAAAGCGCGTCGTTTACGACGAATGTTCTGGCCTTGTTGTTGCAACAAGGCTATGGCTGCAAAATCGAAATCGTGCCAGGCACGCCCGCCGCAACTGAAACGGCGCTGGCCAATAACGATATCCAGGTAATTGCCGAGCAATGGTCGGGCCGCTCGCCCATTATGGAAGCGGCAATCAAAACGGGACAGGTCAAGGTCGTGGGCGACACGCTTGCCGGCGGCGCCGAGCAGGGCTGGTACGTGCCTGACTATCTGGTTCACGGTGACGCCGCGCGCGGCATCAAGCCACTGGCGCCTGATCTTAACTCGTGGCGTGATTTGCCTAAGTATAAGTCGCTGTTTACTGATGCGGAAGAACCCTCCAAGGGACGGTTTTTGAACTGCCCCACCGGATGGATTTGCGAGAAAACGAATAGCCGCTTGCTGGAATTGCACGGCCTGGACATGGATTACAGCAATTTCCGGGCGGGAACCGGCGCGGCGCTGGATGCGGCCATTAGCTCCGCCTACGATCAGGGCAAGCCGATTTTGTTTTATTACTGGCAACCCGCGGGGTTGATGGCCAAGTATAAATTCCACAAGATCGAACAGGGACCCTTCAATCAGCAGTGCTGGGATACGATCGTAAGCGGCAAGGGATCATTGTGCCCGTCCGACTTTCTGGTCGCGCATTTGGGCGTTGGCGTGTCGACTTCTTTTGCTGAACATAATCCTGAACTCGTTCGCTTTTTTGGAACAGTGCAGTTCGAGCGGCCGTTATTAAACCGGGTCATTTATGCCATGACCAGCCAGCATCTTGATGGGCCCGTCGCGGCGGCGCAGTTTTTGCGCGAGTATCCGAAGGTCTGGAAGGCGTGGCTGCCGGTCGAGAACGGCCGGCGCGTAGTCGCCGCGCTGGACCTGCCGAGCCAGGCGTCGGTGTCCCGCGCGTTTTCGATTTTCCCCGAATTTTCAATGAGTGGCTACGTCAATCAAACCCTGATGACGGCGGTCAAACGCTATGGATCTGAGTTCCGCGCGCTCAGCGACGTCATCTTGACGACCGTTTTGCTTCCCGTGGAGCGGGGCCTGCTGGCTGTTCCTCCCGCCGTCTTGCTGTTGTTGACCGGTTTGCTGGCGTGGCATGCAACACGTAGAAAAACGCTGGCGCTGGCTTACATTATTGGCTTGTATGCCATTGGCGCTTTTGGCTTGTGGGACAAGTTAATACAGACGTTCGCGCTGGTGTTTGTGGCGACAGTGGTTTCAATTATTGTGGGCATTCCCATCGGGATTGCGACCGCCCGCAGCCGCTGGATGCAGCGCTTGCTCACGCCGGTGCTGGACGTGATGCAAACCTTGCCGAGTTTTGTGTACCTTATCCCTGTGCTGATGTTTTTTGGTCTGGGCAAGGTGCCGGCGTTATTCGCCACAATCATCTACGCGGTCCCACCCTTGATTCGGCTAACCACTCTGGGCCTGCATCAGGTGGATCACGATATTGTGGAGGCGGCGCAGGCGTTTGGCGTGACACGCTGGCAGATGTTGACGCGCGTCACCTTGCCGCTGGCGCGACCCAGCATTATGGCGGGAATCAACCAGACAACCATGATGGCCCTGTCGATGGTGGTGGTGGCCTCCATGATCGGCGCCCGTGGCCTGGGCGAAGACGTTCTGGCGGGGATTCAGACGCTGGATGTCGGGCAGGGACTGCAGGCAGGCGTGGCGATTGTCATTTTGGCCATTGTGATTGATCGGATTACACAGGCCTATGGCCGGTCGCATCGGGCGACGAGCAAGCTGCGCCGTAAAGAGAACGAAAAATGAGCCAGGTAAAAATCGAGTTACGCGATGTTTACAAAGTGTTTGGCGGCAATGAAACCAAAGCGCTCGCGCAGTTG
>JBDTGB010000143.1:0-3916 GCA_039937635.1 Burkholderiaceae bacterium
GGTCAGGATGGACTTGGCTGGCTTGCGGCCGCATCGCCGGCCGGCTCTTGTAAGCGGACCGGCCAGGGAGCACTGTTTATTTGTTTTGCTGATTCAGCGCCTGGATCAGGCCGTCTATGCCATTTTGCGAGATTTGCTGGGCAAACTGATTGCGATAATTTTGAATCAGCCAGATACCTTCGACGTTCAGATCGTAAATTTTCCAGCCCTTTGGCGTTTTTTCAAGGCGGTAATCGATGCCGATTGTCGGGCCGTTGCCCTGCGACAGCGTGGATCGCACGACCACGTCGTCGGCGTTGGCCTCGCCGCGAAACGGCAGAATCGTTAATTTCGACTGGGGATCGACGTTGGTCAGCGCGCCGCTATAGGTGCGGATGAGCGTGCCTTTGAACGCATTGACCAGATTCTGTTGTTGCTGCGGCGTGGCCTGTTGCCAGTAGCGGCCGGCCGCCAGCCGAGTGGTTTTTTCCAGATTGACGTATGGTAGAACATACTGGTTGACGATCTGGTTGATTTTGGCCAGATCGCCGGTTTTGAGCGTTTTGTCTTGCTTGATGGCGTTTAGCGTGTTATTGCCCACAGCCTGCACGAATTGGTCTGGGGCGGCAGTCGGGTTAACGGCGTCTTGGGCATTCGCCATGCTGATCAGGCCGAAGCAAAGCAGACCCGCGGCAAGCCAGCGCGTTGCCGTCTTGCGGGTTGGAACGGTCGAAAGAAAAGTAATCATCGTGGGGTTCCGTTTACCGTTTTGTCTTGGCGTCTGGCGCCGCGACAGAAGACTGGGCCGGCGAGGCGCCAGCCGAATAGTCAGGAAGAGTATCCGCCGAGTAATCGGGAAGCGGCGCTTCCGTTGCGCGGTTGCGTATTTGGGCCTGGCGGCGTTGCAAATAGGCATCGCGGATGAAGCTGTAACGATCAAGCGCTACGTCGTTGATCAGTTTGTCCGTGTCTAGCAGGCTGGCGCGTAGATCAATGAATCCCAGTGCCATGATTGAATTGCGCACTGGAATGTTGTCGATCGCGGCAAGGGGCGTGTATAAAGACACCCCGCTGGCCAGCGACCCAACCAGGGCGGTGCCGTCGCGCACGGTGCTGGCGCCCGCGAAAGGCAGCACCAGATAGGGCCCCGGTCCGAATCCCCAGACGCCCAGTGTCACGCCAAAATCAGTGCTGATGCGTCTGGAACCATTCATGGAAGCGACGTCGATACAACCGCCGATGCCCATGGTGGAATTAAACAGGACGCGGCCCACCGTGTTGATGCCGTCTGGAATGCGTCCCTGAAGAAAGCTGTTGAACGCCGACCAGACGTCGAACACGTTATTGAAAACATTGTGAATACAGGTTCGCACGGGCTTGGGTGTAAGAGCTACGTAGCCTTGGGCGACTGGTTTGATCAAGGCGCGGTCGAAATTATCGTTAAACGTGTACATGCCCCGGTTATAGCTTTCCCACGGGTCGTTGGGATTGGGGTTGCTGACATGGGCGCATCCAGCGGTTAGCGCCGTCGCAGCCAGGATTGGGGCAAGTTGCGCCAGCCGTTTCGACCGGTTTACCGCAGTGGCATAGTTGGGAATCATTGGTTTCTTTTTCGGATTTCTTTATGTTCAATCAGACTATTTTATGGTTTTGGGGGCGCGGGTGCTTTGGCGGCGGCAGCCCCAGTTTCGGCTGTGCCTTGTTTATTAGCCGAACTATACAGAAATTTGCTGATAAGCTCTTCAAGAATAACGGCGCTTTGGGTATATTTAATCTGGCTATTCTGAGCCAGCATTTTGTCGTCGCCCCCTGGGGTCAGACCGATGTATTGCTCACCCAGCAGGCCGGAGGTCAGAATAGAGGCTGACGTATCGTCGGGAAATTTGTATTTTTCGTCCAGATCCAGCGTGACCACCGCCTGAAAGCGCTGATTATCAAAGGCGATGGCGCCAACGCGGCCAACCACCACCCCGCTGCTTTTTACCGGCGCCCGAACTTTCAGACCGCCCAGATTATCGAAATGGGCCTGAATCTGGTAGGTGGACGCGAACGAGAACGAGCTTAGGTTAGCGGCTCGTAGCGCCAGAAATGCCAGGGCCAGGAAGCCTAAAAGAACAAATAGCCCAACCCAGAAATCGGTTTTTTCGCGCGTCATGATGATTCCGTCTTTAGTTACTGAACATCAGGGCTGTAAGCAGGAAATCCAGCCCCAATACAACAAGTGCGCCACTGACCACGGTGCGTGTGGTGGCGCGGGAAACCCCTTCGGGCGTGGGCTTGGCGTTCCAGCCTTCGTAGAGTGCAATCAGGGTGACGGCGATTCCGAAGACGATGCTCTTGACGACGCCATTGCCAATATCCTGGAAAACGTCTACACCGTTTTGCATTTGCGACCAGAACGACCCGGGGTCGATGCCGATCATGAGCACGCCGACTATCCAGCCGCCAACAATGCCCACAGCGGAAAAAACGGTGGCAAGAATCGGCATTGCGATAACGCCGCCCCAGAAACGCGGCGCCAATACGCGGCAAATTGGATCGACCGCCATGACTTCCATGGCGGCGAGCTGTTCGCCGGCTTTCATCAGACCGATCTCGGCGGTCAGCGAGGTGCCCGCTCGCCCCGCGAACAGCAGCGCCGTGATGACGGGGCCCAGTTCGCGCGTTAGCGACAACGCCACCAGCAGCCCCAGCGCTTCTTCGGAGCCATAACGATTCAGGGTGTTGTAGCCCTGCAAACCCAAAACGAAGCCCACGAATAAGCCCGATACCGCAATAATCAGCAGCGAATAGTTGCCGATGAAGTGGACTTGTTGCGAGATCAGGCCGGGGCGCTTGAATACGGTGCCGCTGCGCGCCAGTATGCTGCCCAAAAGGTGTGCGAATGCGCCCAGGCTGCCTATTTCGGTGCGCAGATGCCGGCCTAGCGAAGCGATGATTTTTGCCGGGGAATTCAAGATTGCCCTTTGTGTTGTTGCAACCATTGTTTGAAGGCGGCCGATTCGGGATAGTTAAAGGCAATCGGTCCGTCGGGTTCGCCGTTCAAGAATTGATGCACGTAGGCGTCGTGTGAATCAGACAGTCCCGACGGCGGGCCGCTGGCAATAAGCCGTCCCTGGCCGACCATATAGACGAGATCCGAAATCTTGAATGATTCAGCGACATCATGCGTGATCAGCACTGACGCGCAGTTCAGCCGGTCGGTCAGGCCGCGGATCAACTGTGCCGTGATGCCCAGGGAAATGGGATCCAGGCCGGCAAAGGGCTCGTCATAAAGAATAAGTTCAGGTTCAAGCACGATGGCGCGTGCCAACGCGACGCGACGCGCCATGCCGCCCGAGATCTCGGCGATGTTTAAATGAGCGGCCGCGCGCAGGCCGACGGCGTCCAGTTTTTCCAGCACGAGCTCAACAACCTGACTTTCAGACAGGTGGCTGTGTTCGCGCAGCGGAAACGCGACATTTTCGAACACGTTCAAGTCAGTGAAAAGAGCGCCCTGCTGAAATAAGACACCCATTCGCTGGCGTAGCGCGCGCAAGCCCTCGTCCGAGGCGGTGGCGATGTTCTCGTTAAATACGCTGATTGTGCCCGCCTGCGGGACAATCTGGCCGGTCGCGGCACGAAGAAGAGTGGTTTTGCCGGATCCCGAGCCGCCCATCATGGCGACCACCTGGCCTCGGCGCACTTCAATGTCGATGCCGCACAACACGGTGAATTCCCCATAGCCCAAGGCAACGCCGGTAAAGCGAAGTATCGGCTCGGAGACGGCTGCTTCAGAATTCATGGGTTAAATACAAAGGTTGAACAAAAAACAGGTGTAACAGATTTGCGCGGGTGCGTAAACTCAGCGATTGTATGTCATGCCATATGGGAATTCGGCGAGACAGGGGGGGCGGGCTGTTATTTGGCGGCGAGCGCCTGTTCCACCGCCAGGCCG
>JBDTGB010000144.1:0-4124 GCA_039937635.1 Burkholderiaceae bacterium
GCATCTACGAGGTTGTGCCTGCCTATAAGCGCAAGCCGTTTCGGATGGACGCTCATTTGGCGCGCCTGGAGCGTAGTCTGGCGGCTATCAAGATCGACGTAGGTTGGAAGCGCGCCGACTGGGAAAAACTGGTCGTCGATATGCTGCGGCGTTCACCGCTTGAAAGCAGCATGGCTTATATACAGATTACGCGCGGCGTGGCCAAGCGCGATCACGCGTTTCCAGCCAATGCAACGCCTACTGTGTTTTGCATGGTGGCGCCGTTTGAACGGCCAAGCGTTGCGCTGCGCGAGCGCGGATTGACGGCGGTTGGCGTACCTGATCTGCGCTGGCTGCATTGCGAAATCAAGTCGGTGTCCTTACTGGGCAATGTGTTGGCCAAACAACAAGCCATTGATGCGGGCGTTGATGAGGTCGTGCAATTTCGCGACGGATTTTTGTCTGAAGGGGCCTCGTGCAATGTCTGGGCCGTGAAGGACGGCGTTTTACTGGCGCCGTTGCGCAATAACCTGATTCTTGAAGGCATACGCTACGGCGTGCTTGAAGGCCTAGCAAAAAAGAACGGCATCCCCTTTGAATCGCGCCCGGTTTCCCAACACGAGGTCGAGCAGGCCGACGAATTGATGATGTCTTCGGCCACAAAGGAAGTTTTGCCTATTGTGACGTATAACGGTAAACCTGTGGGTAGTGGCCGCTCGGGGCCCGTGTACGCCAAACTGCGCGCCAGCTACGATGCCGAGGTCGCCGCCCTTTGATTAAGCCATGCCCTCCATTTCACCTGAAGACTCATTAATTGAATACCCCTGTGACTTTCCCATCAAAGTCATGGGCAGGGCGCGACCTGATTTCGCGCAGACGCTGACTGAAGTGGTGCGGCGGTTCGATCCCGCATTTGATCCGGCAACAGTTGAAATGCGCCCCAGCAAAGGGGGCAAGTACCTGGGTCTTACTTTTACGGTGCATGCCACTTCACGCCAGCAGCTCGATGATCTGTATCGGGCCTTGCATGCTCATGCTATGGTATCGGTCGTTTTATAATGATTTTTCATAAGTGGTGGCCGCGCCCCGCGCCATACGGCGATGTCTGGCGCGCCATGCAGGCGTTCACCGATGAACGCGAGCCATCCTCCCCCGACGAAATCTGGCTGGTCGAGCATGCGCCGGTTTACACGCTGGGGCAGGCGGGCAAGCCCGAACATATTCTTGATAGCGGCACGATTCCGGTGGTGCGTTGTGATCGCGGTGGGCAGGTGACCTATCACGGTCCGGGCCAGGTCGTTGTTTATTGCCTGATCGATTTGCATCGCCTGGGCATTTTCGTGAAAGAATACGTCGCTTTGATCGAAGATGTGACGATTGAGTCCTTGCGCGAGATGGGCGTGGCCAATGCGTGCCGCAAGCCCTCTGCGCCTGGCGTTTATGTGCCCATGTCACGCGCGCCTATGCCAGGCGCTGAATTGGCTAAAATCGCCGCTTTGGGCATCAAGGTCCATAAGGGATGCGCCTACCATGGGGTGGCCCTGAATGTGGGGATGGATTTATCGCCATTTTTGGGTATAAATCCTTGCGGCTATGAAGGACTGCGCACGGTGGATCTGGCAACGTGCGGGATACATGTTCCGATCGAACGGGCAGGCGAAATATTCGTCAAGCATTTGGATCGCGCCATCGACGATCTGCGGCGCGTTCATTCCGATGGGCGCCATAAGGCCGGGCTTTCGAATTAGTGGATGGGACCGCTATTAAGGGTCAGGTGGATTGTGTGTCCTTTGCCGTCGTTGTTCAGTGGGATGGCTTTGCCGGTGTGCTCGACCCCGTCAACCATCATGGTTCCCTTCTCGCGCACATCGCGCACGCGTTCAACCACTATATGATAGGTAGACTCTTTAAAACGATAGTGCATCGTGAACGACGGCCACGCGGCGGGAAGGCAGGGCGTCATGGTCAGCGTGTCGCCCTGTACGTGCAAACCGAGCAGCGATTCAATGATCAGGCGGTACATCCAGCTTGACGAGCCTGTGTACCATGTCCATCCGCCTCGTCCCGTGTGCGGCGACACCGCATACACGTCGGCCGCCATAACATAAGGCTCAACTTTATAGACGGCGATGCTGCCGGCTGTTGCGCCATGATTGATCGGGTTGATCAGATCAAGCAGTTCCCAGGCCGTTTCGTGCTCGCCCAGTTTGGCGAATGCCATGATCGCCCAAATGGCAGCATGCGTGTATTGTCCACCATTTTCGCGCACTCCCGGCACATATCCGCGGATGTAACCCGGGTTTAAATTGGATTTGTCAAAGGGTGGATTCAGCAACTGTATCAGGCGATCTTCGCGTTGCACCAGATGCTGGTTTACCGCCAGCATGGCGCTGGTCGCACGCTCGGCATCGGCGGCGCCCGAGAGCACCGACCAGCTTTGCGAGATGGAGTCGATCTGGCATTCCGGGTTCGATGACGAGCCTAGCGGCGTGCCGTCGTCGAACCAGGCGCGGCGATACCATTGACCATCCCAGCCGTTTTTTTCGATGTTCAGGCGTAATTGGGCGGCTTCGTCGTGGCATCGTTGGGCGAAAGTCGTGTCGTTGCAAAGGGATGCAATCTCGGCGAAGCGGGTCATTACGTCGTACAGGAAGAAGCCCAGCCAGACGCTTTCACCTTTGCCCTGGTGCCCAACCTTGTCCATGCCGTCGTTCCAGTCGCAGGAGCCCATGAGGGGCAATCCATGCGCGCCAAAACGCATACCGTGAGTAATGGCGCGCACGCAATGCTGATAAAGGCTGGCTGTTTCGGACGAACGCAGCGGCAGATCGTAATATGAATCTTCGCCGGGATTGACTGCGCGTCCTTCCAGGAAAGGCGCCATTTCGTTCAATACGCCCGAATCACCGGTGCTGATCACGTAGCGGCAGGTGGCCAGCGGCAACCACAGATAGTCATCCGAACAATGCGTGCGTACGCCGCGGTCTGATGGTGGGTGCCACCAGTGCTGCACATCGCCTTCGATGAATTGATGCGCGGCCGCGCGCAGCAGATGTTCTCGCACCAGCCCCGGCTGGGAGTGCACCAGCGCCATGACATCTTGCAATTGGTCCCGAAAGCCGTAGGCCCCACCCGATTGGTAATAGCCGCTACGCGCCCATAACCGGCTGGCGATGGTTTGATAGACCAACCAGCCATTGGCCAGCATGTTCAACGATGGATCGGGGGTCTCAATTTGAATCGCGCCCAGTGTGTGCCGCCAGTAGTTTCGCACCGCCTCAAGGATGTGGTGCGCGGCGTCGGCGCCGCGGTATCGTTGAATCATGTTGCTGACATCGGCATTGCCGCGTCTGGCCACTCCCAGCGTGAACACTAGCTCGCGCTCCTGGCCCGACACCAATTCGAACGGCGCCTGAATGGCTGCACACGGATCGAGCCCCGCGCCGACTTTTCCCGACAAGCGCACACGGCTGAGCGCGGCTGGATTTTGCAAAGTGCCGTTGCGCCCGATGAATTCGCTGCGGTCTCCCGTCAGGGTGCGTGTCGCGGCATCAACGTCGAAGAATGCGGCGAGCTCCGAGAATTCAGAGCTGTAAGCATTGCGGGCCAGCAACGCGCCACTGACCGGGTCGGCTTCTGTAACGATGTGCATGGCGGTTTTTGATGGCAAATCGCCCAGCACCCATTGGACATAGCCCGTTGCCGACAGGATTTGCGTTTCGCCGGAATCGTTGCGCACTTTCAGCACCGAATATTTAATCGATGCATCCAGCGCCACATACACGCACAGTTCCGAATAAATGCCATTTTCCGTATGTTCGAAGACGCTATAGCCGAATCCGTGCCGGGTGGTGTAGTCGCCGTGTCCGCGGCAAGGCAAGGGCGTGGGCGACCAGATGTATCCGCTTTGTTCATCTCGAAGATAAAAAGCTTCGCTGCCCAGATCGGAGACCGGATCGTTGTCCCATGGCGTAAGGCGAAACTCGTGGGCGTTTTCACCCCATGTATACGTTTGGCCGCCTTCGGAAATGACGCTGCCAAAGTTCGGATTGGCTATAACGTTGACCCACGGAGCGGGCGTGGCGTGGTGCGTGGCGGTCGTGATGACATATTCGCTGCCGTCGGGGGTGAATCCACCTAAACCA
>JBDTGB010000145.1:0-4924 GCA_039937635.1 Burkholderiaceae bacterium
GCTTAACTTCGTTTTTTTCTATCCGCTTTTCATGTCCGGCGTCTGGATGGCCGGCGGCTTCTATTTCTGGTTCATTCTTGAGCGCCACTGGGCATGGGGTCCCACTCAGCCGCCCCCCAAGCTTGACTACGACCATACGGTCACCGTTTTAATTCCATGTCATAACGAAGAGGAACACGGCGAAGAGACAATTCTTGGAGCGCTCAGCCAAAGCTACCCTTTTGTGGAAGTTATTGCCATCAACGATGGGTCCACCGACCGCACGGCAGCCATTTTTGACAGGCTGGCAGCACAACACGCACACCTGAAAGTAATTCACCTTGCACAGAATCAGGGTAAGGCTATGGCATTGCGCATGGGCGCGATGGCCGCCCGCAGCGAATATCTTGTTTGTATCGATGGCGACGCGCTGCTTGATCCCGATGCGGTAATTTACCTGGTAGCTCCGATGGCCAAGAACCCTCGGGTGGGCGCCGTAACGGGTAACCCTCGCATCCGCACACGTTCAACCTTAATCGGCCGTATTCAGGTGGGCGAGTTTTCGTCCATTATCGGTCTGATCAAACGAACCCAACGAATCTTCGGCCAAGTATTTAGCGTGTCCGGCGTAGTCACTGCGTTTCGACGCGCAGCACTCGATCGCGTCGACTACTGGAGCGTGGACATGATCACCGAGGACATCGATATCACATGGAAATTACAGCTCGATACCTGGTCGGTCCACTACGAACCGCGCGCACTGTGCTGGATTCTAATGCCAGAAACCTTGCGCGGGCTGTGGCGCCAACGCTTGCGCTGGGCACAGGGCGGTGCCGAAGTGCTCCTTAAAAACCTGAGCACGATCTGGACATGGAAAGACCGGCGCATGTGGCCTTTGATGCTGGAATTCGGGCTTTCGACTTGCTGGGCATTCGCCTTGGTTTTATCTGTGGCGCTGTGGGTCGCAGGCCGCCTAGTCGTACTTCCCGCAAATTTGGATGTCTCAACCCTGATGCCCCCATCGTTCACTGGGATGGTATTGGCGCTGACCTGCCTTCTGCAATTTGGCACAAGTGTCCTGATAGACCGCCGCTACGAGCCAGATCTGTCATATTCGTTGTACTGGATTATATGGTACCCATTTGTGTACTGGATCATTGGTCTGTGCACGACCCTCGTCAGCTTTCCCAAAGTCATGCTTCGTCTGCGCCGCCGGCGTGCCCGCTGGGCCAGCCCCGACCGCGGCATCAAGGAGATCTCATGAACAAGATAATCAATACTCGCTGCTCACGCTTGAATCTTGTCATCGACGCGTCTCTGACCGCCTTCGGCTGGGTCGGGCTCGTCTATTTGATGGCACAAGGAGTCACCACAATTGCAAACACCATTCATGTCAGTCCGGACCACTCGCTTCTGACCGCGGTAACGCCAATCCTGCAAACAGTGCTTATCTACATCACCGTTGCCGCGTTCAACGCCCTACTCCTGGTGCTGTGGGCAAGGCACCGCAAGCTACGTCGCAACAAATCGCATCGCCCGCGCGCTTTCCTGACACTGAGCGATGACACAGTGGCTTTGCATTTTTCGCTATCTCGCAACGCGCTCCACGAAGTCCAAGATAGTCGCGTAACCATCATTCACCTTTCGGACATTGGCGGAATAACGCGCTTGGAGACCGATCAGCTGCATGCTGAAGCGGCAGCAAATAGCGGCGAACCGCTTAAAGAAGGACTAGTCGCATAGAGGACTGAAATACCAAGCAATCAAGGCGAACA
This sequence comes from Burkholderiaceae bacterium, assembly GCA_039937635.1. Taxonomy (GTDB): domain Bacteria; phylum Pseudomonadota; class Gammaproteobacteria; order Burkholderiales; family Burkholderiaceae_B; genus JBDTGB01. The sequence continues at coordinate 1,755 of JBDTGB010000145.1, forward strand.
GCGATCCCACCTTTCGACCTGGATACCCAGTTACCTGTCCGAAGTGCGCGGCTTGAACATAAAACAGTCGGGCTTGGCACCGCCACCCCGCGGGCGGGTCGGCATTTGGACGCAGCCAACGCCACAAGCCCGACCAATAGACTAGAATCAACCTTGACAGGTGCCGCGTTTCAATAGGCCATACCGATCAAGGCATTCAAAAAAATGAACCCGGAGGATCTACTGCTTCTCGCGACGCGCACCATGCTCTACGGTAAATACAAGGGCCGGCTGATAGCACTGATGCACGAGATCGACCACAACGGACTCGCACTGTTGCTCGCACCATTGCGGCAACGGTAGTACGGTCCACATGGCTCAAACCGGCATTCATTCCACCTTGTCCTACACGGAAGTCCGTTCAGTCATCATCGGCTTGATGTTGGCCATATTGCTGGGAGCCATCGACCAGACCATTGTCTCGGTATCGTTGCCCATGATGTCGGCCGACTTGCAGGGCGCTGATCTGCTGGCCTGGGTGGTGTCGGGCTATTTAATCGCGGTGGCCGTTGCAACGCCTATATACGGCAAGCTGGGCGATCTATATGGGCGACGGGTCATGCTGTCATCGGCCATTATCATTTTCATGCTGGCGTCAATCGCAAGCGCCTTGGCTGAATCAATGACCACACTGGTCGCTGCGCGAATCATTCAAGGCTTGGGAGGTGGGGGCCTGATATCGGTCGCCCAGGCCATTATTGCGGACGTCGTCGCGCCACGAGAACGCGGCCGTTATCAAGGCTACATCAGCGCCGCATTTGCCGTCGCCAGCGTGTCGGGCCCCTTGGCTGGCGGCCTGCTGACCCAGTATCTTTCGTGGCGCTGGGTATTCTGGATCAATGTTCCGCTGGGACTGCTGGCGCTTTTCATCTCGCGCCGCGCGCTAGCGCTTTTAATCGTGCCACACATAAAACGCCCCATCGATTACACCGGCGCGGTGCTTTTATCGACGGGTCTGTCGGCGCTTCTGATCGGCGTAACACGCGTCGGTCAGGGAACCTCGTGGGTGGCCAGCGATAACCTTCTGTTGTTTGCAGCGGCCCTTGCTTGTCTGGCGGCTTTCATTTGGCAAGAACAACGCAGCGTCGAGCCGATCATCCCGCTTTCGCTATTTCGCAATCCAACCGTGGCCATTTCCTGCGCAATATTATTCATTGCCTTTTTCCAGATTATTGCGCTGTCGGTGTTAATACCGTTACGGCTTCAGATGCTGACCGACCTCGGCGCCGACGGCGCTGCCTTGCGGCTGGTGCCGCTATCGCTGGCCATTCCGATCGGCGCTTTCTTCGGCGGAAGAATGACGACGCGAACCGGGCACGTCAAAAAAATCCAACTGGTTGGCGCGGCGATCGTGCCAATAGCGGTTCTGGCGCTGGCCTTCATTGATGTGCACGCGACATTGACGGGTTTGGTATTCATGGCTTTGGCCGGCTTTGCGCTTGGACTGCAACTGCCCACCTCGACGGTGGCGGTCCAAAACGCGGTGCCGCACCATTTCGTCGGCATCGCCACGGCCGTCAGCGTGTTTTGCCGCTCGCTGGGCGCCGCGCTGGGCATTGCCATATTGATGGCGGCGCTTCTGGCCACCATGCAAGCCAGCGTCCCCGCAATCGAGGCATCGTTATCGGGCGCCGAAATTATAAGAACCATGGTCGGTGATGCTGCTACGCAGGCCACTGCGGTTGCCATGCAATTAAAGATACCCGTGCAAGACGCATTTCAGCGAATATTTATAATCAGTGCGCTTATCTCGCTGGCATCGTGTGTGCTGGGCCTGCTTATGTCAGACGAAACGCTGGGCGAACAGTTGCCAGAGATAAAATAAGACGCAACACCTATGCGCCAATCGCGCGCACAGCAATACCTTCAGCCCCAAGCGCCCGATGGATCGCTCTGGCAAAGGCCGGCGCACCGGGTTGATCGCCATGAATGCACAGCGTATCGGGACGGACGTCAATATCGCCGCCTTGAACCGTCCGAATCTTTCCTTCCCGGATCATGCGCAGAACTTGTCGAATGGACACATCAATATCGACAATCATGGCATTGGGTTGAAGACGCGACGTCAGCGTTCCGTCGCTTTGATAAGATCGATCGGCGAACACTTCTTCAGCCACTTGCAGGCCCGCGCGCTTGGCGGCCGCCACTAAAGCACTGGATGCCAGCGCAAAAAAGACAAGAGAGCGGTCCACATCGTACACGGCCTGCGCAATTGCCTTCGCCAATTCCTCGTTCTTGGCCGCCATGTTATACAAAGCGCCGTGCGCCTTGACATGATTCAATCGTCCTCCCTGGCTGGCCGCCACGCCCGCCAGGGCGCCCACCTGCACGATGACCATATCGTAGGCATCCTGAGGGCTGATGTCCATTTTGCGCCGCCCAAAGCCCACCAGGTCAGGCAAGCCGGGATGCGCGCCCAAAGCAACGCCATTGCCGATGGCAGCCTGAACAGTTTCACGCATAACGGCGGGATCACCGCCATGAAAACCACATGCGATATTGGCCGACGTTATGAACGGCAAGACTTCTTCATCGTGCCCCATTTTCCAGGCGCCGAAGCTCTCGCCCATATCGCAATTCAGGTCAATTGATAACGTCATGATGAGCCTCTATCCAGAATATGTTTAACGGGCGCCAGCGACTGGGCAAGTTCATTGAAAGCACGTTCGCGATCCAGGTCAAGTTGCTGTGCCTCTTCAAGGGAAATCAATTTGAAACTGATCTCGTTAGCAGGCCGGCTTTGAGCCAGGGACGGCAAATCAACCGAGGCAACGCAGGCTATTTTCGGATAGCCACCCATCGTCTGACGATCGGCCATGAGTATAATCGGATCGCCTCCTTGCGGAACCTGAATGGCGCCAAAAACAGTTGCTTCAGACAAAATTTGCCGAGCATGCCGAACCTGAAGTTTCGGGCCATGTATGCGGTAACCCATACGATCCGATTGCGACGAAATTTTGAACCCTTGCGTTAAAAAGTCGTTGACAGAATCCTCTGTAAAAGAGGACCAATGAGGCCCTTTAACCACCCTTAGCGCATTTTTTCGAACCAGGCCAAGCGACACCGACAGATAAATCACAAGTTCCCACAACGAACGCTTGCAATCACCCAAGCCGCTCGATGAAAGATTC
>JBDTGB010000146.1:0-4983 GCA_039937635.1 Burkholderiaceae bacterium
AAACGGTGCTCCAGCGCCTGAAACTGCCTTATCGTGTGGTTTTGTTGTGTGGCGGAGATATGGGGTTCGGCGCGGCCAAAACCTATGACCTCGAGGTGTGGCTGCCCGCCCAGAATACCTGGCGGGAAATTTCGTCGGTATCGAATTGCGAGGCGTTTCAGGCGCGCCGCATGCAAGCCCGGTATCGCCCGGACAAAGGCAAGCCTGAATACCTGCATACATTGAATGGATCGGGTCTGGCAGTGGGTCGAACTTTGGTGGCTGTGCTGGAAAACGGCCAACAGGAAGACGGCAGTGTCGTCATCCCCGATGTGTTGCAGCCTTATATGGGTGGGAAAACGTTGCTCCGAGTATAACAACGCCCCCGCAATGCGGGGGCGTTGTTGATCTGATCGCTGCGTTCTGCTTAGTCGTGCCAGTCGCCGTCACGGTCACCACGACGCTCATGTTTGTCGTATCCGTGTCTCTTGTAGTGGCGATACTCTCGAAAGTCTTCGCGATAATAGCGTGGGCGATAGACGGGCCCATAAATAGGTCCGGGAACGACATAAACCGGAGGCGGCGCGACATACCTTACCGGCGGATAGTAATAGTCGGGCTGGCTGTAGATGATACCCGGAATACCGATAGAAATTCCGACATCAACGCGAGCCATTGCGGAGCTGGAACAAGCTAGGGCGAGTGCGGCAGCCCCTATCAGTAATAATCGTTTCATTCGAGTCCTTGTCTATTTAGAGCGACAAGTCAATTGTGATCGAAATGACGCGGGCAAACGTAAGTTGCGCACGCTAAAGCGCATCAAAAGGCAACAATAGCGCGCTTTCTCCGGTTTTGTTTACATGTTGTTTCGTTTGTCAGGCGTCGATATCCACCGGTTCCACGCCAAGCGGCATCTGCTGCTTGGTGTAGCCGCGCGGACGGCGGGGTGCGCGCTGGCTGAGGATCGTCATTTGTTGCTGGTGGATCCAGTCGGCCATTTCCGCTGCGGGAACATAGCCGTCAATCAGTTGGCAAAACAATTCGCGCAGGCGCAGGTAGTCATCTTCCATTACAGCGGCGGCAATTTCGGTCAGGGCGATTTTAAGCGTTCCCCAGTCCAGATGTTTCTCGTTGGCGCGCATTATCATCGGATGGTCGGTGGCTGTCGCGGAGTCGCCAATCAGCAGTTCTTCGTAGAGCTTTTCACCAGGGCGCAGGCCGACGAATTCGATGGCAATATCGCCATCCTTGTTGCCGGGCGATCGTACGCTCAGGCCTGACAATAAAATCATCTTTTCGGCCAGTTCGGCGATTTTGATCGGCGCGCCCATATCCAGTACAAAAACATCCCCGCCTTTGCCCATGGCGCCGGCCTGGATGACAAGCTGCGCCGCCTCTGGAATGGTCATGAAGTAGCGGGTAATTTCGGGGTGCGTGACGGTGACAGGGCCGCCGGCGCGAATTTGGCGGCGAAAGAGCGGAATGACGGAGCCTGATGAGTCCAGCACATTGCCAAAGCGCACCATGGTGAAGCGGGTTCGATTGGGCACGGCCGGCTGAGACGTTCTGCCATACAGGCGTGGAGTGGGTTCGGTCGCCAACGCTTGCAGCACCAGTTCCGACAATCGTTTGGTGCCACCCATGATATTGGTGGGTCGCACGGCCTTGTCGGTGGAGATCAGCACGAAATGGCGAACCCCGGCCAGAACGGAAGCCTGGGCGCAATACAGGGTGCCAAAGACATTATTGACGATGCCTTCGGCAACATTGTGTTCGACCATGGGAACGTGTTTGTAGGCGGCGGCATGATATACCGTATCGACCTTCCAGATGGTCATAATATTCAACAAACGCTTCTGGTTGCGCACCGAGCTAAGTATGGGAACGATCCTGACGCTCAGATTCATTCGACTGACATAGGCGGTTAGTTCATTTTCGATGGTGTACAGGTTGAATTCAGATTGTTCAAACAGGATCAGTATGCGCGGGCCAACGCTTATAATCTGGCGGCATAATTCCGAACCAATCGAGCCGCCCGCGCCGGTGACCATGACGGTTTGATCGCGGATGCAGCGCTGGAACAACTTTTCGTTGGGCTTTACTGCGTCGCGTCCAAGCAGGTCGGCAATGTTGACCTCTTGCAGATCTTCGGCCTTGACGCGGCCGCTCGCCAGATCTGTAAGCCCAGGAACGGTGCGCACATGCAGCGGATAAGGAGCCAGCAGGTTGATTATTTTTGCTCGCCGGCTGCGCGAGGCGGAAGGAATCGCCAGCAGCACCTCTTGCGGCCCTGTTTCTTTTATAAGGCCGGCAAGGTCGGCGGATGCGTAGACGAGCACCCCCGCAACAACGCGTTCGGTTAGCTGCGGATCGTCGTCGATGAAGGCCACTACATGTCTTTCTCGTCCCTGGCGCAAGGCCATTAGCAATTGCGTGCCGGCTGCGCCCGCGCCGTAAATGACAACGCGCACCTTTGAGTCGAAATTTTTATTTTTCGCTTTGAAAAGCGTGGCAATATTCAGACGCGGCAGTGGCGCGTGGCCGAAGTACTGTCGCATGGCGACGCGCAATCCGCCGATAAAAAGCAGGCAAAGCATCCAGTAAATAAAAACGATTGAACGGGGAATGATATCGGGTGGAGCGGCATAAAGGTAAATCGCGCAGGCCAATAGAATGGCCGATGCGGTGATTGCCAGCGCCAGCGCAGCCAGGGCCTGATAGCCCAGGCAGTGCACCACCGCCCGGTACAATCCAAGTCGCGCGAAGATAGGCAATGCAAGCGTGGGCGCCAGAATGAATAACCAGGCGTGGCCGCCCACCGGCCTGATCGTATCGACGCCTCCCAAGCGCAAGTAAAAGGCCAACCACAAGGCAAACCAGATTAGCAGTGTGTCGACCACAAGCTGCAGCATACGTTTTTTCTTGCGTGATAGGGCCAGCAAATATTCGCGCATACCGGCCGTTCTGGGCGGTATGCGCGGGATCATCGCCGGTTTTCCTGGCGTAACGATAAAGGACATTTTGTTCCCTGCTAATATTTTCAGGCGGCTTTGGGAGACCACTTGTTAACGTCTTGAAACGAGTCGGATCCAAGGAATCATAGAGGTCGACGCGCTGCCAAGATAGGCGATGTTTGGCTTAGGCTGTTTGGACGGAACTATTTGTCCGGTGGTTGCGCGCCGTTGTCGTGCTGTTGTTCATGACTTCGGTCAGCACAGCACAGGTCTTTTCCATTTCGGCATCGGTCAGTGTTGGATGCACCAGGAACATCAACGCGGTTTCACCGAGCTCCCTGGCTATGGATAAACGTTGTCGAGGCCGCCAACCGGTGTTGTCGAAGGCTTTTTCCAGATACACCTCGGAACATGAGCCGGAGTAGCAGGGCACGCCACGTGCGTTGATTTCACTTTGTATTCGGTCGCGGTTCCAGTCTGGTTTTAGTTGCGACGGGTCCACAAAGACATAACATTTGTAGGCCGCGTGGCGGCTGCCCGCGGGGATTCCAGGCACCCGCAAACCTCGGAGATGCACAGCAGTCGACCAGATGTGTTGTGCGTGGGCCAGTCGCGAAGCCTGCCATTGCGGCATGCGGCGCAATTGAATGCGCCCGAGGGCAGCTTGTATTTCCGTCATGCGCAGGTTGCTGCCGAAGCTTTCATGCAACCAGTGATATCCGGGAGTGTGTTGGTTGTTGTAGACCGCTTCCCAGCTTTTGCCGTGGTCTTTGAATGACCACATCTTTGACCATAGAACGCGATCCTGGGTTGTCACCATGCCGCCTTCGCCGCCAGTGCTGATAATTTTGTCCTGGCAGAACTACCATGCGCCGATGTGGCCGATGGACCCCACAGAGCGCCCTTTATATAACGCTCCGTGTGCTTGCGCACAGTCTTCGATCACCCATAAGTGGTGCTCCTCGGCCAGGGCCATGATCGGGTCCATATCGCAGGGCCAGCCGGCCAAGTGAACGCAGATGATGGCGCGCGTGCGCGGGCTGAGCACGGCCAGTGCGGATTGGGCTGTGATGTTTTGCGAATCGCGATCCACTTCGGCGAAAACGGGTATGGCGCCGGCATTGACCACGCACGAGGCCGAGGCCAGAAAAGTGCGCGGTGTTACGATGACCTCGTCGCCCGGCCCGATATCCAGCGCTTTCAGCGCGGCATCCAAAGCAAGCGTGCCATTGGCCAGAGCGATAGCGTATTTGCATTGTGCCCACGCAGCGAATTCTTGTTCAAACTGGCGGCATTCCTGCCCAGTCCAGTAATTCACTTTGTTTGACAGAATGACGTTGCGCAAGGCGTCAGCCTCTTCTTCAGTGAAAGAGGGCCACGGCGAAAATGGAGTATTCAACATAGATCAACCTTTTATAAGAGGCCTGGCGGGATTGCCTGCCACGACGGTTGCGGGTAAGACGTTGTGCGTAACGACGGCGCCCATCCCAACGATGGCGCCGCGTCCGATTATCAGGGGGTGGTCGGGCGTTCCTTGTTTGATAATGGCTCCGGCGCCGATATACGCGTGGTCTTGAATGTGGATGTTGCCGTTGCAATGGGCCCCGGGGGCAAACGTAACGAAGTCGCCGATGACGCAGTCGTGTTCCACGTAGCTGTACAGGTTGGCGTGGAAATGGCGCCCGATACGAATGTTGGAAGTCAGTGTCACAAATGGGCTGAGCATTGCGCCTTCGCCGATCACGACGTCGTACATGGTGACGACATTGGCGGCCGATACGGTCCATGGTCGCACGCCATCCGCTGCGCAGCGCTCGGCTAATTTCTCGCGTGTGGCGCCGTTGGCGATAGCTAGCACGGCATAGCGGGCGCTTGTCTTGCGGCTTAGAAATTCGGCGTAGCCCAGCACCGGCCGGCCGTTTACCTCCGGCCCGGCGGGCTTGTCGTCAATGAACACCAATTGCGTAACGTCGATGCCTTGGCGCTGTAGTTGCAACTGGGCCAGCGGCATGATGCCGCGGCCGCAGCCACTGGCGCCGTACACAGCGTA
>JBDTGB010000147.1:0-2700 GCA_039937635.1 Burkholderiaceae bacterium
GGCCCATTCCCTGCGTGGGCTCGTCAAGCAGCATGAGCTCGGGTTTCATGGCCAGCGTAGTGGCGATTTCAAGAGCCCGCTTGCGTCCGTACGGAAGATTGACCGTGTATTCGTTGGCAAAGTCGGCCAGATCAACCTGGTCGAGCAGATCCATGGCGGTTTTGTTCAATCGATCAAGGCATTTGTCGCTGCGCCAGAAGTGGAGCGACAGGCCAGTTGGCCGCTGTAGCCCGATACGCACGTTTTCCAGTAGCGTGAGTTGCGGGAAAACGGCGGAAATCTGAAACGACCGGATGATTCCCCGGCGCGCAATCTGGGCCGGTTTTTCGTGTGTGATTTCGATGCCGGAAAAAAGGATTTTTCCCGACGTTGGCGTAAGAAACTTGGTTAACAGATTAAAGCACGTGGTCTTGCCGGCGCCATTGGGTCCGATGAGCGCATGGATGCTGCCCTGTTCGACCTGAAGGTTGACGTCGCTGACCGCAACAAAGCCCTGAAACTCTTTGTTTAAGTTTTTGGTTTCCAGAATGTATTCGCTCATGCCCGCTGGTCGTGTTCAAATTTTTTAGTAGGTGGTTATAAAGTATGCACGTTCGCCAAAGTATCCGCTTTTATAGCGGCATGCGCCATGCGGGTTTGTCATAGGTCATGGATGGCAAGCGCGTCATGGAATCAGGGTAGGCGGGTTTTGCGCTTGTATTCGCACAGGTCCGCGATAGCGCACTGGGGGCATTTTGGTTTTCGCGCCACGCAAATATATCGGCCATGCAAAATAAGCCAGTGGTGGGCGTTTAAAAGGTAATTTGACGGGATGGTTTTTTCAAGCTTTTTTTCCACTTCAAGCACCGTTTTTCCCGGCGCCAGGCCAGTTCGATTGGCTACCCTGAATATATGCGTGTCGACCGCAATCACCGCGTGGCCGAATGCTGTATTTAAAACGACGTTCGCTGTTTTTCGTCCCACGCCTGGAAGGGCCTGCAACGCCTGACGATCATCCGGCACCAGGCCGTGGTGCTGTTCAATCAGAATTTCGCAGGTTCTTATAATGTTTTTTGCTTTCGTTTTGTACAAGCCGATGGTTTTTATAAATCCCGTCAGCGTGTCTTGGCCTAAAGCGATCAAACCTTCAGCCGTGCCGTGTTCGGGAAAGAATTTTGCCGTGGCCAGGTTGACTGATTTATCGGTTGCTTGTGCGGAAAGCATGACGGCTATGAGCAGTTGAAATGTACTTGCGTACCTGAGTTCCGTCGTGGGTGCCGGGTTTGCCGCCTGCAGGCGGGCAAAAATCTCGACTCGTTTGGCGTGGTTCATGACGTCGCCTTCAAGCGGCGCGCTCGCGCCCGCGCCAAGACATTGGCGATGATTTGTTTTTTGGTGTTCGCGTCGCTGTGCGCCGCGGCGGTGATGGTTGCTTTATTCGACAGCGTTTTTGCCGCCAGCGTCGAGCTTTCCGGGTGCTGTGCGCCAAGCCGGGTTTGCCGCCGCTGATAATGGATACGCGCGGCATGCGCGTGGCTGGGCGTCCAGTCATGGCCGGTCGGGACCATGGCGATGCAATCAACAGGGCAGGGTGCGACGCATAATTCGCAACCGGTGCAGAGGTCGCTGATGATCGTGTGCATCAGTTTGTTTGCACCCACGATTGCATCGACTGGACAGGCTTGAATGCACAGTGTGCAACCGATGCAGTGCGATTCGTCAATCACGGCAACCATTAAGGGCGTGTGCCGGCCGCGTTCAAGATCCAGCGGCAATTCGGGCCGGCCAAGCAATTGGGCCAGTTTTTGCACGCCCTCCTGCCCACCGGGCGGGCAGCGGTTAATGGCCTCGTTCTTGTTTGCAATGGCTTCGGCGTAAGGGCGGCAGCCCTCGTAGCCGCATTTGGCGCATTGCGTTTGCGGCAGCGCCGCGTCAATCCGCTCGGTAAGTGATGATGTCGACATGAAATAAAAATCAGAACTCAAGCGAGTTCTGATCAGGATGAACCGCCCGGGAACGTTACGCCGATTGGCGAATGAATTCGGTTATTTTAGGACAAATTGTTTCGCGCCAGCGGCGCCCCGAGAAAATCCCGAAGTGACCACAATTCGGCGCTGTGTAATGCTGCTTGTGCGCCTTATCAATACCGCGACACAGGTTTTGCGCGGCGCGCGTTTGCCCCTGACCGGATATGTCGTCAAGCTCGCCTTCGATGGTCAACAGCGAGACCTTGGAGATAGCGCCTGGATCCACTTTTTGGCCGTCGATTTCCCACGTGCCCAACGGAAGCCGGTATTCTTGAAATATGATTTTGATGGTGTCCAGATAGAATTCTGCCGGCATGTCGAGCACGGCGTTGTACTCGTCATAGAAGCGCCGATGCGCTTGTGCGTCATCGTCGTCGCCGCTGATCAGATGCAGATAAAAATCGTAATGCGACCGAAGGTGCCGGTCTGGGTTCATGGCCATGAATCCGGCATGCTGCAGGAAGCCTGGGTAAACCGGCCGGCCGGCGCCCGGATAACGCGCGGGAACCCGATGGATAACGTTGTTTTCGAACCAGGAATAAGGGCGCGTGGTGGCCAGACGATTAACTTGCGTGGGCGATTTGCGTGGATCGATGGGGCCGCCCATCATAATCATGCTGCGCGGCATACATGGATGATTGTTGCTGGCCATGAGCGAGACGGCGGCCAGCACTGGCACGGTGGGCTGACATAC
>JBDTGB010000148.1:0-2759 GCA_039937635.1 Burkholderiaceae bacterium
GCTGTTGCCGGGCATGAAAGGACTGATGCGGGCGCTAAGCGCGCGCACGGATTCCTACGCAAGTCAAAGCATGGCGCGCGGCGGATACTTGCCGATCACGCAAAAGGCGACACTTACCATGCAGTCCGATCCGCTCGACTGGCCTTCGCCGCCGGGCCGGAAGGTAATCAAAGAGCAAGCCAGCCCCATTGCCTTCGTGCCGTATTCGGTCGAGGCCTGCCGGGGAATCTGGTGCCTTGAAGCCAGGCGGATGCCTCTGACGCCGCCCACCGTCCAAGCGGATGCCGCGAATCCGGCTTCAGGCGGCCCGCCCGCTGGCGCGGACACCGCAGCCAATCAAGGCCCGAACACTGTACCAACGCCGGTTCACGCCCCGTCCCCAGAATTAAGCGTGGCGCCGGATGACCCGGCCTGCGGCATAACACTGTGTTGTGTGACTGCTTGAATAGCGCGGCGCGAACAGCGGCTAATTGCCTTTTTCGTCTTTTGGGCTGGCCAGTTCGGGCGTTTTAACGCCTGGCTCTTTTTCGTGCGGGGCCAGAATCTGCACAAAAACTTCATCGGATTTGACCATGCCCAGCTCGGCGCGCGCCCGCTCTTCAATCGCCTGCGTGCCCGATTTCAAGTCTTGCACTTCAGCCTGCATGGCTGTATTGCGGGCGATCAGCGCTTCGTTTGTTTCCTGCTGAGTGGCGACTTTTTTTTGTAATTCATGAACCCGCGCCCATCCGCCTTTCCCCCACCATAAGGGGTACTGAATCAAGGCCGTCAGCAGAACCAGGACAATCAGTAGCAATCGCATTCTTTATACGCAGCCCCTGGACAATAAGGCCGGGCCGGCCTTATTTATCGTAAATTATAAAAGGCGTCGCGTCCCGGATATGTCGCAACGTCGGCGAGCTCTTCTTCAATACGCAACAATTGATTGTATTTCGCCGTGCGATCGGAACGCGAAAGAGAACCCGTCTTGATTTGCATGGCGTTGGTGGCCACGGCAATATCGGCAATGGTCGAATCTTCGGTTTCACCGGATCGATGCGAAATAACAGCGGTGTAGCCAGCGCGCTTGGCCATTTCAATCGCCGCAAACGTTTCAGTCAAGGTGCCGATTTGATTGACCTTGATTAAAATCGAATTGGCGATGTCTTCCTCGATGCCGCGCTTGAGCAATTTGGTGTTCGTGACAAAGAGATCGTCGCCCACCAGTTGAATTTTGTCGCCCAATTGATCCGAGAGAAGCTTCCAGCCCTCCCAGTCGTTTTCCGCCATGCCGTCTTCAACCGAAATAATAGGATATTTATCGCACCAGGTGCCCAGTAAATTGGCAAAGTCGCGCGACGTTAGAGCCACCCCGCCCTCCCCGGCCAAATGGTATCGTCCATCGCGATAGAATTCAGAGCTTGCGCAATCCAGCCCCAGCGCAATCTGCGATCCGGCCTCGTAGCCCGCCTCCGCAATAGCGCGCAATATCAACTGAATAGCCGCTTCGTGGTTAGCCACATTAGGCGCGAAGCCGCCTTCGTCGCCAACAGCGGTTGACATCCCTTGTTGCTGAATTAATCCCTTCAAGGCGTGAAATACCTCGGCCCCCATACGCAAGGCCTCGCGAAAGCTCGCCGCGCCAAGAGGCAAGATCATGAATTCCTGCAGATCGAGCGTATTGTTGGCGTGAACGCCGCCATTAATGACGTTCATCATGGGCACAGGCATTTGCATGGGACCGCTACCGCCGAAATAACGATACAGCGACAAACCGGAATCATCGGCTGCCGCTCTTGCCACAGCCATGCTCGCCGCCAGGATAGCGTTGGCCCCCAGACGCCCCTTGGACTCGGTTCCGTCCAAATCAATAAGCGTGCGATCGACAAACGTCTGCTCTTGCGCGTCAAGACCCATCAACGCTTCGGAGATTTCCGTATTGACGTTTTCCACCGCGCGTAGAACCCCCTTGCCCCAATAACGGGAGGGATCGCCATCGCGCAATTCAATCGCTTCGCGCGTTCCCGTCGAAGCGCCGGACGGCACAGCCGCGCGACCCATCGCTCCCGATTCCAGCAACACGTCGCATTCAACGGTCGGGGTGCCGCGCGAATCCAGAATTTCGCGCCCAATGATATCTACGATTGCACTCATAATGTGTGTGTCCAGCCTGAATTAATAATTTCAATGCTTGCCCGTGCCAACAGCCCGGGCAAGCATTTATAAACGCTTGATTGTACCTGCGCAATGCAAGATAGAGTCTATATTGGTTCGCGAGTTCAGACAATTTTAAAAATTAGCCATCACGGCGGGCGCCAGGCGACTTTTTTTCCAGGCGATCTGAGCTGGGCGCCTTAGGGGTCTGTTGACGCAGACGCTTCTCCAGAACATCAAGCATGGCGCTGAGCGCGCCCATTTCATCAAGCGACAAATCGGTCAGCGCGTCTTCTATGAACGCACTGCGCCGCGGCAGGGCCCGCATAACCAGATCGCGTCCCGCCGGCGTCAATATCACATTGGTCAGTCGATTATCCTGCGCATCGCTATGGCGCCGGACCCATCCCAGACGCTCGATAGACTTGATCTGACGCGTCAAGGCGGCCGGATCCATGCGCAACTCGCAGGCCAATTCTTTCTGGGATGTCTCGCCGCGCTGATACAGCAGCAGCATTACACGCCAGCGCGGCATGGGTTGCCCAATTTTGGCGTCAAAAGCCGCAAGCATGGCCCGATACGTGCGCCCAATTTGTTGCATCACCTGAAGCTGGGGAAATTCTTTC
>JBDTGB010000149.1:0-2687 GCA_039937635.1 Burkholderiaceae bacterium
GAATCCCCCGCAGGCCTTGAGTCTGGAGTTTTTTCCGCCGCGCGACATTGCCGCGCAAGAAAAGCTGGTTCGGTCGGCCAAGCAGTTGCTGGCTTTGCACCCCAGTTATGTCAGCGTGACGTTCGGGGCGGGCGGGTCGACGCGCGCCGGAACCGCCGACACCGTGCGTCTGATGCAAAATTTGGGTTGTGAAGCCGCGCCGCACATATCGTGCGTTGGCTCGAGCCGCACAGTGCTGGCCGACATTCTAAGCACGTATCGGGCTCAGGGCATTAAGCGGATTGTGGCGTTGCGCGGCGATCTGCCCTCGGGAATGGGGGGCGATTCGGGCGATCTCCACTATGCGAGCGATCTGGTTCGATTTATTCGTGAACATAGCGGCGACTGGTTTCATATCGAGGTTGCCGCCTACCCGGAAATGCATCCGCAGGCGTCCAACGCGTCCGACGATTTAAATCATTTTGTGGGCAAGGTTCAGGCGGGGGCCAATAGCGCGATTACGCAGTACTTCTTTAATGCCGATGCCTATTTCAATTTTGTCGAACGGGCCCGGGCAAAGGGAATTTCAGTGCCGATTGTGCCGGGCATCATGCCGATCACCAATCATTTTCAGTTGGTGCGTTTTTCCAATATGTGTGGAGCCGAGATTCCCCGCTGGATCAGCCAGCGGCTAACCGAGTTCGGCGATGATCGGGCGTCGATAAAGGCGTTTGGAATTGATGTCATTACGCAACTTTGCCAGCGATTGCTCGATCAGGGTGCTCCGGGTTTGCATTTTTACACGCTTAACCATGCCGACGTGATTATGTCGGTCTGGCGCGGTTTGGGGCGCCAGACCTGATTCGGCCGGCGCGACCGGATGGGGTTCAGGCCAGAACGGGAGCCGGGACGGCCCAGCCCTTGTCGGTCAGAATAGCGTCCAGTTTCATGTCGTGCGCGGCGGGACTGTAAGGCTCGTTCGACAAGTCGCCGCAGGCCCAGGCAATGCCTATGCTGGTGAACGTGTGGTTCCGAGCCTTAAGCGCCGCCAGTGTGCGATCGTAGTACCCTTTACCATAGCCGACGCGATCGCCTCTGCGGGTATAACCCAGCGTCGGGACAAGCACCAGGTCGGGAAGGGGGGCAGGTTCACCCTGCGGTTCCTGGATGTTGTAGGCGCCTGTTTGCATGGGCGTGTCCGGTGTCCACAGGCGGAACTGCAGCGGCTTGCCGGGCGCGACGACGGTGGGCAATGAAACCGTTATGCCTTCTTCTTCAACCCATTGCCGCAGCAACGGTTGGAGCTGGGGTTCTTTACCTAGCGACCAGAACGCCGCTACATTTCCAGGGGCGGGGCGGCCGGCCTCGTGCAAGCGGGCGCGGGTGGTGGCAAGCCAGGTGAACAGGCGGCCTCTGATCAGCAATGCCCCACGGCCGCAATCTATTGGGTTTTGCGCTGCGCGTAGTTGTTTTAGTCGCGCGCGCAAGGCGACTGCGTTATTCTCTGTCGTGTCAGTCATGGGCAAATTTATGGGGAATCGATTCACTATGTTATTCAAGCAGGGACAACGGTATCAGAAAATCCGAAATTTTTCTGCTGCTATCGGCCGGATGCTGCCCGAGGTCGGTTTGTGGTTCGCCTTGTCCATGGCCTTGGCGGGTTGCGCGGGGGCGCAGTTGCCGGCCCAGTCGAAAGTCGATAGCCTGGCCGCCATAAATACGGATAGTCAAACTGCGCCCGACCAGCCCGACCAGATTAGCGCGCCTCCCGTTAAGACTGTCAAGCTTGCCTCGTCGGTTCCTTCTCCGGTCGCCCGGCAAGCGCTGATTGATGCTCGCGAGGCTACGCGCAGGAAGCAATGGACGACACTGGCTGGCCTGGTTCCGTTGGCGCGGGACGACTCGCAATTGGGCATGTATGCTCAGTATTGGTCACTGAGCCAGCAATTGCAAGACCCTTCGAGCCCCATTCCCGAGGCGGAGCTGCAACAGTTTATGGCGGCCAACCAGGACGCCTATTTGACCGAGCGGTTGAAGGCCGACTGGATTCTTGCCGCCGCGCGCCGCAACGACTACACCACGGTTCTGCGCCTGGGGCCCGTTGTAAATAGCAACGCCCATGTCGATTGCGCCCGTTTGTTGGCGCAACACATGACCGGGCAACCGGTTTCGGCTTCCCAGGCGATGGCGGCGTTCGGGCCTGTGCGTAGTTGCTGGGCAATGCTCGATCAGCTCATATCGGACAAGGTGGTTGGCCGGGCTCAAATTCAGCCTGTGCTGCGCGCAACGCTTGAAACAAACAAGGCGGCCGACGCGCGCCGACTGGCGGGTTACCTGTTTACGTCTTCGGAAATGACGGCTTATCAGGCGTTGATCAGCAATCCAAAAAAATGGCTGTCCACTCAGAACGCGCCCGCGACGCCGGCGCAAACCGAGCTTGTAACTTTGGCCTTATCGCGATTGGCGCGCGATAAAGATCGCGATCAAAGCGCGGATTACGTGAAGAGCAATTGGGCGCGCGCTGTGCCCAAGTCCGATCTTGAATGGGTGTGGGGCCAATTTGGTCTTGTGGCCGCCTTGAATGTTGATACCGATGCATCGCAGTGGTATCGGCGCTCGGGCGCGGCCTCCATGACGGATTACAACCACGCGTGGCAAGTCCGATCTGAATTGCGGCGGGCGGTTATTGATTGGGCATGGGTGGGCAA
>JBDTGB010000150.1:0-6339 GCA_039937635.1 Burkholderiaceae bacterium
CGTTGCGACCCGTTATGTGGATTTTTACGATGTCAAAAAAGACGTGGAGTCTTTATTGGGCGTTCGGGCTGCTGGCCTGGTGTGTGTCGCGGCATCGCACCCCGCCTTGCATCCGGGGCGCTCGGCGCGGCTGGTTTTGGATGGCCTGGACGTTGGCTGGATGGGCGAGTTGCACCCGCGTTGGGTTCAGAAAAACGATTTAACCCATGCTCCGGTTGTTTTTGAAATCGATGCCGATGCCGTATTAACGTCTCGCATGGCCACGCCGGTCGAGCTGCCACGCCAGCCTGTTGTGATACGCGATCTGGCAATTTGGGTTGGCGCGGACGTTTCGTATCAAAATTTATTGGATACACTTACCCGGACAGTTGCGTCTGATGCTACTCTTAGCGTGGTTAAAGACATCAAATTGTTTGACGTGTGGCGCGATAAATCATCGCAATCCGATGCACCCGAAAAAAGCATGGCTTTTCGATTTTGGTTTCAAGACATTAAAGCCACGCTCGACGATGCAACGATCGAGTCATGTGTTCGTCGACTATTAGAAGCGTTGATCAGCGCTCACGGGGTGCGCTTACGTGCATAAGGAGCAAAAGAAATGAACTCAGATCCTCGCACCTTGACCAAGGCCGAGCTGGCTGAATTGTTATTCGACCGGGTAGGCTTGAATAAGCGTGAAGCCAAAGATATCGTCGATACCTTTTTTGAGGAGATTCGAGATTCGCTGGCGCGCGGGGTCGAGGTGAAATTGTCCGGGTTCGGCAATTTCCAGGTGCGTGACAAGCCGCCGCGACCCGGTCGCAATCCCAAGACGGGCGAGATCATTCCCATTGCCGCGCGTCGCGTGGTCACATTTCATGCCAGTCAAAAACTGAAAAGCGAGGTTGAACAGGCGGGGGTCAACCCGGCGGGCCCAAGCGCTGACTAGCTGCGGGCGCATCCGCCTGAAAGTGTTTTTGCTTCCGTGTTCAACTCAGTCTTTGTGTTGTTAATTATTCCGTCTACAATCCGCACATGAGCTCAAGCGAAACCCCGGTCACCTTACCTCCGATCCCCGCCAAACGTTACTTCACGATCGGCGAAGTCAGCGATTTGTGTTGTGTCAAACCCCACGTGCTGCGCTACTGGGAGCAGGAATTCACCCAGCTAAAGCCTGTCAAGCGCCGTGGCAATCGCCGTTATTATCAGCATCACGAGGTTTTGCTTATCCGCCGCATTCGCGATTTGTTGTACGAGCAGGGCTTTACAATTAGCGGTGCGCGCAACCGTTTGGGCGACTCCCGCGAGATTCCCCATGATCAGGACGCAGCGGTGCGTTTAAGCGGCCAGGAACTGCAATCTTTGCGTGCGGACCTGCTGGCTGTCCGCGACGACTTGGCCCGAGCATTGGGCGACGACGCGTCCAGCGGCGGTTAGCGCGTTCCGATCTCCGGATCGCGTATTATCCAGACTGCTGATCAAGCGTAATCATGCGCCCAATGAACAAAACGGGCCCGGCTGGGTTGGCGGCGGGCGAGCCGCTTTTGGGTTCCAGCGTCATTTCAAAAATTTGATCCTGACCCACGACGCCCAGTGATGAAGCGGGTATGGTGGTTGGTTGATTGGGCTCGATCGCGCCTAAAGACCGCGGCTGTGGAGCGCTGTCGTTGTGCGTCCATAGCCGCACCGACGCATCGGGCGGGATATCGATATGAACCTTTGGGTTTAAAAATAAATTGTTTTTCTTGTCAAGAGTGGCCACCCACCCCGGTGTTGAGCTTTGCCCGGGCGCCTGTAATACGGCCACTCGAACGATGGGCGGCGCTTCAATTACGGCCAGATTGGGTTTGACCGCGTAGGCTAGGGCGATAACGAACAGCGCAACGCTAAGCCCTCGCCAAAACCAAAGTCCTTGCCATGTGGCGCACAGAATTTTTTTGCCCACTTTCAGAATGATACTGGGGCGTTTTATCAGGCTGATTTCCATGCCTAGCGTGGCCTGGATGCGCTGCAATAATTGCGCCGGCGGTTCGATGGGCGGGAGTTGATCGACCAGATCCAGAAAGCGGCCTTCCCACTTTAATGCGATGGCGACGGCTTCTGGATCTTTCCCCAGCAATGTTTGCGCCTGCGCCGTTTCCTGCAGATTCAGCAGGCCCAGAGTGTATTCGGCGATTAAAAGATCTGAATCGCTTGAGTGCTGGATGGTCATGCTTGTGCAAGCTCCCGTATGGAGTTCAAGCCAGCGCGCACATCGGCTTTGACTTCGGCGGCCGGCGTTTTCAGGCGCGCGGCGATCTGATCGTAAGTAAACCCGTTATAAAACGCCATCAGAATAGGGCGGCGTTGTGCGTCATCGAGTTTCGCCACACATTGCGTTAAACCCATTGTTTGGTCGGTGTTGTCGGAGACGACGGCGTCGGGCAAGGTGTCGACCCATTCGCTATCGGCAGGTGTTATGCGCCCCGACTGACGCAGGCGGTTTAGAACCCGGTAGCGCATGATGCTGTACATCCACGCGCGGGCGGTCCCCATTTTTGAATCGTAGTTCGAGGCATTTTTCCAGATCAGGACAAACGCATCGCGCACGATTTCTTCGGCATCGGCTCGTTGCGACAGCATTTTGGTGCACAGCGCCAGCATATGAGAGGATTCGTGTTTGTATAACTCTTGAAATGCGGATTGATCGCTCTGCGCGCAGGCAATCAGTCTGGTTTCGTAATCAAACGCTGGAACAGCCATACATTCTCCGGTTTATCCCTTGGGGGAAACGTTATTGTATTAGGTGTTCGCAGTGGTGAAAGTTCCCGCAGCTTCGTATGACGTAATAAAATGTTTCTGTCGCTTATCCCGGCCACAGCCCCACTACCTATCAGTACGACTTTTCTATAAATGGCTTCATGAAATCTACCCACACAGGCGCGGCGCCTGCGCATCGCAACGACATCCAGACTTTCCGATCACTCCTGCCTTATATTTGGCAATTCAAGGGCCGGGTGCTGCTGGCCTTTGGCTGCCTGGTGATGGCTAAAGTAGCCAGTGTCGTGCTCCCGATTTATCTGAAAGATATCGTTGATCAGTTAAGCTTGCCCGCCACGCTGATCGCGTTACCGATTGCGGCTTTGCTGGGTTATGGCTTCGCGCGCTTGGCCAGCAGCGTGTTTGGAGAACTGCGCGACGCCTTGTTTGCACGCGTCACGCAAGGATCCATTCAGCGCGTTGCAACGCGTGTGTTTGAGCATCTGTTTTCGTTGTCGATGCGCTTTCACATGCAGCGCCAAACAGGCGGTTTGAGCCGCGATATTGAGCGCGGCGCCAAAGGCATCGGGTTTTTATTGAATTTCATGGTGTTCAATATTTTGCCGACCCTGCTCGAGATAAGCATGGTCACCGCGATTTTATTGTGGCGCTATGACTTTATGTTTGCGGTGGTCACACTGGGCACGATTGCCGTGTATGTGATTTTCACTTTGCTGGTAACCGAAAAGCGCATGGTTTATCGGCGCAGCATGAACGAGCTCGACAGCCAGGCCAATAGTAAAGCCATTGATGCGTTAATCAATTATGAAACGGTCAAGTATTTTGGCAATGAAGACTACGAAAGGGATCGGTATGACCGCAATTTGGGTAAGTGGGTTGACTCGGCGGTAAAAAACCAGGTGTCGCTGAATTTTTTAAATATGGGCCAGGCGGTAATTATTACTGTCGGCGTTACCTTGCTGTTGTGGCTGTCCGCCGCCGGAGTGGTGGGAAAAACGATGACAGTGGGCGATGTGGTTCTGGTTTCTGCGTATTTGACCCAACTGTATGCGCCGCTTAATTTTTTGGGCTTTGTGTATCGTGAAATCAAACATTCTCTCGCCGATATGGAACGCATGTTCAGTTTGCTGAGTCAGGGCCGGGAAGTTTCCGATCGGCCCGGCGCCAAAGTTTTGAACACGCTGCAAGCGGACATCATCTTCGAGCACGTTGATTTTGGTTATGAGGGCAATCGCCAAATTTTATTTGATGTGAATTTATCAATTCCGGCGGGAAAAACACTGGCTGTGGTGGGCTCCTCGGGTGCGGGTAAGTCGACTTTATCGCGCTTGTTATTTCGTTTTTATGATGTGGATTCGGGCGCGATAAAGATCGGCGGCATGGACATTCGCACCCTCACCCAGGATAGTTTGCGTCGACATATTGGCATCGTGCCGCAAGACACCGTGTTGTTTAACGACAGTATCTTGTACAACATCGCTTACGGTAACCCGCAGGCCAGTCAGGAGCAGATTGTTCAAGCCGCCAAGGCGGCCAGCGTTCATGATTTTGTCATGGGTCTGCCTGATGGCTATAAGACCCGGGTGGGCGAACGCGGGTTGAAGCTATCGGGCGGCGAAAAGCAGCGGGTGGCGATTGCGCGCACCTTGCTGAAAAACCCGCCTGTGCTGATTTTGGACGAAGCCACCAGCGCCCTGGATACCCGCACCGAGCGCGCTATCCAGGAAGAGTTGAATCAAATAGCGAAAAATCGCACCACCCTGATTATTGCGCACCGTTTATCGACCATCGTCGATGCCGATGAGATCGTGGTTTTGGATCATGGCCGCATTCTGGAGCGCGGCGCTCATCGCGAACTGTTGTTGCAAGGCGGACGCTACGCGCAGATGTGGATGCTGCAACAGGCGGGGCAGGATCGGAAAACCGGGTCTCAGTAGGCCGGAATATGCGCACATTGCACGTCCTATTTGCGCTGTCGCGCATGACCAACAGCCTTGATTTTGACGGGCCTTTTTCTTGACATGTATAGGACTAAAGTAGTACTGTATAGACCGTCCTGTTATAGGAGAAGCTGTATGTTGCGGATTAGTAAAATTATGGATTACGGCACGTTGGTGCTGACCCATATGGCCAGATGCCCACAACAGGTATTTAGTACAGCCGACTTGGCGGTTTGCTTGAATTTGGGCCATCCAACTGTCAGCAAAGTGCTTAAGACTTTGGGTCGGCACGACTTGGTGAAAAGCAGCCGCGGACCGCAGGGCGGCTACACCTTAAGCCGGCCTGCAAAAGAAATCAGCATAGCACAGGTTATAGACGCCCTTGAAGAGCAGCCGTTCGGTTTGACCGAATGCAGTGCGACGCCGGGAGCGTGCAGTTTTGAAGCGGATTGCCAGTTGCGAGTGAATTGGCAGCGGATCAATACGATTGTCCGCCGTACGCTTGAAGAGGTCAGCATTGCCGACATGGTGCGTCCAATCCCTCTTGAATCTTTTTTGCCTGCGGACCCGGCGCCAGAAACAGTATCCGGGGTTAAGGCGGCAAACCTCACGACATGGAGTCTTCGTAAATGAACACCGTTACTGAAAGTGTGAACACGGCCGTTGAAGGTGAAAATGTTGTAACTGAAAGCGAACGCATCGATAACTTGCTCGAGCGTGATTATGCAGCTGGCTTTGTTACCGACATCGAAAGCGATACGATCCCAAAGGGGCTTGGCGAAGACACCATTCGTTTACTCTCGGCGAAAAAGAATGAACCCGAGTTCATGCTTGAATGGCGTTTGTCGGCCTATCGGCATTGGTTGACAATGACCGTGCCGGAATGGGCCAAGGTGCATTTTCCGCGCGTTAATTTTCAAGATATTATTTATTACTCCGCGCCGAAAAGTAAAAAAGACGGCCCTAAAAGCCTGGCTGACGTCGAGCCCGAGCTGCTTCGCACGTACGAAAAGTTGGGCGTGCCCTTGCACGAGCGCGCCAAGCTGGCGGGGGTTGCCGTCGATGCTGTGTTTGATTCGGTTTCAGTGGCCACCACGTTTCGCAAGCAACTGGCCGATGTCGGTGTAATCTTCTGTTCGTTCTCGGAAGCGGTCAAAGACTATCCGGACATTGTGCGCAAGTATCTGGGTTCAGTAGTGCCGCCGGGCGATAATTTTTATGCAGCGCTTAATTCGGCTGTGTTTTCTGACGGCTCGTTTGTGTTCATTCCCAAGGGCGTGCGTTGCCCGATGGAGTTGTCCACCTACTTTCGCATTAATGCGGCAGATACGGGGCAGTTTGAACGCACCTTGATCATTGCCGAAGAGGGGGCCAGTGTCAGCTACCTGGAAGGCTGCACGGCGCCCATGCGCGACGAAAATCAATTGCATGCGGCCGTGGTCGAGCTGGTCGCGCTGGACGACGCCAGCATTAAATATTCGACCGTGCAAAACTGGTATCCCGGCGATAAAGACGGCAAGGGCGGCATTTATAACTTCGTCACCAAGCGGGGCGACTGTCGTGGCGATCGTTCTCACATTGCCTGGACGCAGGTGGAGACCGGTTCGGCCATAACCTGGAAATATCCCAGCGTGATTTTGCGCGGTGACGATACCGTGGG
>JBDTGB010000151.1:0-4423 GCA_039937635.1 Burkholderiaceae bacterium
AGACCGACGCCGAGTAAGTCTTGCCATGTTCCGGTTCCGGCCAGTTTGTCGGAATAACGCACCGGCGACCAGCGTAAGGGCAAGACGTTTGCCACGCGGCGAATTTTGCGCAAATGAAATTGAACGAGTCGCTGGGCGCCCAGGAACGCATCGACTTCGGGGCCATCCCAGATGATGCGCGCATCACCCGATACGTATAACAGGTCCGCGGACTCGAAATCAATGAAGAGCAGACCTGCGCGCGGGTCGTGCAGCAGGTTGCCGAGCGTGTTGAAGAAAAAATTGCCGGTGAAGTCAGGAATGGTCAACGTATCATCGTCGTCTATACGTATGAATCCTGGTCGTCCGCCGCGATGCGAGACGTCCGCGCCTTGCGCTATCGGGTTCTGTTCATCGAAGCAGGCCGAGGCAATGAAAAAGGTATCCGCCCGGCTGATCAAATCCCGGTCGGCACCGCTTAGCCGGTCGGCGTCCAGAGTGGCCGGTGTCGTCATTGCGTCGTCGACGCCGATTATGGTGGGCTCTCGCGCTTGTATGTATTTGCGGCAGTTGCCATAGCTTTGCCGCACCGCCAGGGTCAGGCTTGTCGGTTCCACAGTGGTCAGCGCGCCGTTTGCGCGATTGCGCCGACCGGTGGCGAACTGAATTCCCAAAGTGCCCAATGATGTTCCGACATGCAGTTGTCCGTGTAATGGGCAGCCTGGCAGTAGCGCGGCGGCGATACGCAGGGTTCGTGAATCCGGTGTTGTGATAAAGCCAGGCTTGCCGACCACGATCGTTGCCCACGGTTGGCCGTCGGCGTCGATCGCGCCAAGCATCAGGAAGGGGCGTTCGTTGAAGAACTGCCGGTGCTGGTCGGGCATGTAGTTTCGAATGCCCGCTCTGCGCGCGCTGGCGTCGATCCGGGTGCGCACGCCCACGCGCTCTTGAACGGTTAGTTCGGCGCCATGGAACGGCGATTCCGTCGCCGTCCATCCAGGTATCGTGGGCGGGCTAGGCACGACTATTTTGCCCACAAGCCCGCTTTGCTCACCGGCATGGGGACAAATCCGGGCAGTTCTTCCACATGTTGCAGCCAGGCCTTGATGTTGGGATAAGGTTCAAGCGATACGCCGCCTTCGGGTGCGTGGGCGATATACGCATAGGCGGTCACGTCGGCCAAGGTGGGCGTTTTGCCCAAGGCAAACTGACGGCCGCGCAGCTCGACATCCAGCACCTTGAAAAGCGCTACTGAAAGCGTTTTGGCCCGTTCGTGGTCAAGCGGCGCGCGAAATACCGTGACCATTCGCGCCGCGGCGGGACCATTGAATATATGGCCGGCCGCAAGGGACATCCAGCGTTGCACAGTTGCCGCGCCCAGCGGGTCGCGCGGCAACCAGGCGCCGTCGTCGTATTTGGTTGCCAGATAAACAAGGATGGCATTCGAGTCGAATAGCACGACATTGCCGTCTTCAATGACGGGCACTTGTCCGAAGGGATTTTTGGCCAGAAACTCTGGCCGTTTGTGAGCGCCAGCGGCGAGATCCACTTTAATAAATTCGTAGGGCAGTCCCAACAGGCTTAGAAATAGCAAAACGCGGTGTGTGTGGCCTGATAGTTCAGCGCCGTAAACGCGAATGGGTTGGGCAGGTTTGCTTATTGGCATTTTTGATTCCTGTTAAACGGATATTTTTTAAAAGAGGTTTATCTAAAGGATAGCCCTATTGTCAATATCGCCGACCAGAGTGGGCTGCTTGTCAGTGTCTTGAAAAGCCAAGCACCGATAGCCGCATAGCGGCTTATCGGAATCTGAATGAAGACAAAAATATTAGCGGGACAGCTCGGTGCGAACGATGCGAGCGCCATCGGCCATGGCTTTCATTTTACCGAAGGCAACATGGCGCGGCAGGTATTTCAGGCCACAATCCGGCGCAATGACCAATCGTTCCGCTGGCACGTGAGGCAGGGCGCGGCGAATGCGTTGGGCTACGATTTCAGGCGTTTCGATATCGTGCGTGGACAGGTCCAGGACGCCAAGCAGAATCGTCTTGGATGGAAGTTTTTCCAAAATGGCGCAGTCGAGTTTCGATTGGGCGGTTTCCACGGATATTTGATTGGCAAGGCAGCTTTCCAATTCAGCCAGAAAAGCATATCCCACCGGGCGCTCGTGGATAATTGCGGCGTAGCCAAAACAGATGTGCACCGCCGTTGTGCCGACAACGCCTTCCAGGGCCCGGTTTAGCGTGCGCACGCCGTAGGCCCGCGCCTTTTCGGATCGCGCCTGCAAGTAGGGCTCGTCAATCTGAACAATATCGGCGCCGGCGGCGAACAGATCCTTGATTTCTTCGTTGACGGCCGCCGCGTAGTCCTGGGCCATTTCTTCGTCCGAGGCGTAGAAATCGTTTTGCGCCTGTTGTGTCATCGTGAACGGGCCGGGCACGGTGATTTTGATTTGGCGATCCGTGTGGGCGCGCAGAAATTTGATATCGCGCACCTGCACGGGATGCCTGCGCCGGATTTTGCCGACGACGCGCGGTACGGGATTGGGGTGTCCGCTACGGTCGAGCGCAGTGCCAGGGTTGTCGATATCGACACCGTCAAGCGCCGTGGCAAAGCGATTGGAATAGCTCTCCCGTCGCATTTCACCGTCGGTCAGTATGTCCAGGCCTGCTTCTTCCTGTGCGCGAATGGCCAGTAGCGTTGCGTCGTCCTGAGCCTGTTCCAGCCATTCGGATCCGATGCGCCAAAGCTCTTTGGCGCGAACGCGTGGAGGGAAACGCTCACCTAGCTTGGCGCGGTCGATGAGCCAGTCAGGCTGTGCATATGAGCCAACCAGGGTTGTGGGTAAAAGTACGGGCATGATGCGTTCCAGTAAGCAGCAGAGTGAAGCGTTATTGATGATTGCTTGCACTCATCAAGAAATAGGATTTCACAGGATAATACTCGATTTAGATGCGCTGTTCGTTGCGCGGCAGGAATGCGATAACGAGCAGGGTGCAGACTCCGGCGCAGACAAAGGCGTAATCGTATCGGCCGCTTATCGCCACAAATGCGGCGAATGCTGTAGGCACGATCACGTTGGTCAGGTTAATTAAAATGCTCGACCCCGCGGAAGTTTCCGAAATCAATTCCGCGGGGGATCGTCGCGCTACTTCGGCGATTTGCACGCCATTCCAGCTCGAAACCGAGCATCCCGCGATAAATGCCAGGACAATAATGGTCCATAGGGGCCATGTGGGACGGCTTAGCCCCAGCAACACGGTGGTGGTGGCGGATACGATTGCGGTCGCCGATAGCGTGACGGTGGCCGAGTGCATGCGGTCGGTAAGCCAGCCCAGCGCGATACGGCCAAATACGCCACCCGCTTGCATGATGGCGAAAATAGCGCCGGCCAGTCCAAGAGAGAAGCCAAGGCCGTCAATCAGGTAAATGACGGTGAAGGTAAACCAACAGCTTTGCGCCACGGCAAAAAGGCTTCCGACCACTGACATTTTTAATAAGCCGGGGCCTCGCATTAACGATTGCAACGGCACAGTGAGCGTGTGCAGCGAGCTGAGTCGCGGCATAGTGAAGAGACGTCGTTCCAAGCTGGCGTGTTCGTCAATGCCAGCGCTCATGCGCCAGGTTAGCAGAGTTGGAAGAACGACCAGGCACGCCCCGACGAAAAGAGCGGTGCGCCAACTGGCCAGAATCACGATGGCGGGAATGGCAAGCCCGGCTATAACGCCGCCCAGCGGCACGCCCGCCTGTTTGACTGAAAACATCAGGTTGCGTTTTTCCGGCGGCGAAAACCGTTGCAGAACTTCGCTGCCGGCCGGGTTGGCAGCTCCGTTGCTCAGGCCCATCACAAAGCACGCCATCAACGCCACGCCCAAACTTGAATTTAGAAAGAAGGCCAGGCTGGCCGCTCCGAGCATCAGGCTGAATTGCAATACGCGAATTCCGCCTATTTGCCTGAATAGGCTCGAGCCCGTCATAAGAAGTACAGCAAAGCCGCCGAATGAGGCGATTGCGGTCAAATAGCCAATTGAGCTGCCTCCCCATCCAAATTCGTCGGACATGGCGGGAGAAATGATGGGAATGAACCGGGCCAGAAATGACGTGGTGGTTTGAAGAATGAAAATTGCCGCTACGGGTATAAGCCAGCGTGGCGTTGCCTTTGCCATTAAGTGTCTCTTAGGTTGTTTCTCTGGATTTGAATTTTTCACCGGCGAACAGTGCCAGCATCACCAGGGTTGTCGAAATGAATATCATGATGATGCCCAGGGCAGAGAGTTTGCCCCATAAACCGTCGTCGGCAAAGCTCAGTATCTGAACCGCCAGCACTTCGCTTCCCGGCCGGGAAAGAACAATGGATACGGTCAGTTCGCGCACGAACATGGTCGCCATCAGTATCCAGGCCGAGACTATGCCTGGAATGAGCAGCGGCACAATGATGCGCCGC
>JBDTGB010000152.1:0-2643 GCA_039937635.1 Burkholderiaceae bacterium
TCAAGCATGTTGCCATGCGTCACAACGCCGAAATTAGTATTCGCAGCCGGCTAGGCGCAGGCAGCCTTTTTTCCCTGGAATTCCCTTCCACCCGGGTCAGCGGCGACGAACAGAACCCTGCCCCCAATCCGACGATCTAAACGCGCCTATGACAGATTGGGAAACACCCACATCAACGCCGCCGTCAGCGCCATGTAACGCAAACATTTGCCCACCGCCATATAGAACACGCTGGGCCAGAACGAAAGGCGCAACCAGCCTGCGACCGCGCACAGCGGGTCGCCCACCACAGGCAGCCACGCAAAAAACAGCACCGGTGGCCCTATGCGATGCACCCATCGATTAATGTGAATATGCCAGCGCCCGCCAAGATGGGCCGCGTGCGTGGCCGGCGCGTGGTCATGATGCTCGTGCTTCTCACGCCACCGCACGTAAGCCTTCTCGGCGCCCATCCCCATCCAATACGTGATGACGCCGCCTATCGTATTGCCCACCGCGGCGAACAGGACGGCTGGCCAGAACATGTGGGGAGCCAATTTTACAAACCCGAACACGGCGGGTTCCGAGCCCAGCGGCAACAAAGTAGCCGATAGCAGGCTAACGACGAAAATAGCGCTAAGGCCCACTTTGGGCAAAGCCAAAGTAAGCAAAAGCCAGTCGACCGAATATTGTGCCCAATGTTCCATAGCCCGCTAGTGTATCCTTGAAACCCCAGCCGGAATCAAAAGCCGCTGTGGTAATCTATTTTCCTTACGCTACCGCTGAACCTCTCTTCCCACCATGCCCTCCGACTACTTAAAGCGCATCCTCACATCAAAAGTGTACGACGTGGCGATCGAATCGCCGCTCGAATTCGCCCCCCAGATATCCGCTCGAATTAATAACCGGGTGCTCCTGAAGCGCGAGGACACGCAAGCTGTCTTCAGCTTCAAGCTACGGGGCGCCTATAACAAGATGGCCAATTTAAGCGCGGCGGAACTCAAACGCGGAGTCATCGCCGCATCGGCGGGCAATCACGCGCAAGGCGTCGCCTTGTCGGCCAAGCGTCTGGGATGTCGCGCGGTCATCGTCATGCCGGTCACCACACCGCAAGTGAAAATCGACGCAGTGCGCGGTTACGGCGGCGAAATCGTATTAATGGGCGACAGCTTTTCCGACGCCTACCTGCACGCAAAGAAGCTTGAAAAAAAGGAAAAGCTGACATTCGTGCACCCCTTTGACGACCCGGACGTCATCGCGGGTCAAGGCACTGTGGGCATGGAGATTTTGCACCAGCACCCCGGACCGATAGACGCCATCTTCGTGGCGGTTGGCGGAGGCGGCCTGATTTCAGGCGTGGCCACCTACATCAAACAGCTTCGGCCTGAAATCAAAATTATCGGTGTGCAAACGGTCGATTCCGATGCCATGATGCGAAGCATCAAAGCAGGCCGGCGCGTCGAACTGAATGACGTTGGGCTATTTTCGGACGGCACTGCCGTTAAATTGGTGGGGGTCGAAACATTCAAGCTGACGCGAAAATATGTCGACGATTTCATCGCGGTTGACACGGACGCCATCTGCGCCGGCATCAAGGACGTCTTTCGCGACACGCGCAGTGTCCTGGAGCCCGCCGGGGCGCTGGCGCTGGCGGGAGCCAAGCGTTATGCCGCCCTGAATAACTGGAAAAACAAAACACTTATCGCCATCACGTGCGGCGCCAATATGAACTTCGATCGACTGCGTTTCGTTGCTGAACGCGCCGATGTGGGCGAAGCGCGCGAAGCCGTATTTGCGATAACGCTTCCCGAGGAGCGAGGCAGCTTCCGCCGGCTGTGCGCCGCAGTCGGGCGCCGTAGCGTGACAGAATTCAATTACCGCATCTCTGACTCGAAAACGGCCCACGTTTTTGTCGGCCTGCAGATCCATTCGGCGGCGGAGCCCGATAAAATGGCGGAAAGTTTCCGCAAAAAGGGCTTCCCCACCCTGGATTTAACCGCCAACGAAATGGCCAAGACGCACTTGCGCTACATGGTAGGCGGACATTCGCCGCTGGCCGTGAACGAGCTTCTTTACCGCTTCGAATTTCCGGAACGGCCCGGGGCCCTGACGAAATTCCTGGATGCCTTGAACCCTGAATGGAACATCAGCCTGTTCCACTATCGCAACCAGGGCGATGATTACGGCCGTATTCTGGTGGGGATACAAGTCCCGCCGGTTGATAAAAAAGCGTTCAAGGATTTCTTGGACACGCTTGGCTATCCGCACTGGAACGAAACCGGAAATCCGGCCTACCAGCTATTCTTGTAAGCAAAACCGCGCGCAGATCAAGGGGCCGAATCGGAAAACTGGCATACCGTATATAACGGCATGCCCGTCGCCTTGATGGCCCGCGAGCCGCCCAGGTCGGGCAAATCGATAATAGCGGCGGCCTCGACCACGTTCGCGCCCAGTCGCTGCAGCAGTTTGCTGGCCGCCATCATTGTGCCGCCAGTCGCGACCAAATCGTCGATCAGCAACACTCTTTGACCGGGCCGAACCGAATCCGTGTGCATTTCGACAGCTGCGTTGCCGTATTCAAGCGAATATTCTTCGGCCAATGTGCGGTAAGGCAGTTTTCCTTTCTTGCGCACAGGAACGAAACCCAGATTCAATTCATAGGCC
>JBDTGB010000153.1:0-4600 GCA_039937635.1 Burkholderiaceae bacterium
AAGAAAACCTGATGCTGGGCGCCTTTCCAAAAAAATACCGTGACCGGGCGCGTCGCCAGTGCGATAAAGCGTACGAGATGTTCCCGCGTCTTGGCGAGCGGCGCCGTCAATTGGCGGGCACGCTTTCAGGCGGCGAGGCGCAGATGCTTGCGATGGCGCGCGGCCTGATGTCCGATCCGCGCGTGCTGATCATCGATGAGCCGTCGCTGGGCCTGGCGCCGGTGATCGTCAACGAGCTGTTCCAGACCTTGTCCCGCTTGAAGAGCGAAGGCAGAACGATCCTTTTGGTCGAGCAAAGCACGCACAAGGCGGTCGCGGTGGCGGACCAGGTGTATTTGATGCAAAGCGGTAAAATCGTGCTTTCGCAAGCGGCGGCCGATGTCGACATGGACCGCCTGCACGCCTTGTATTTTGTGCGTTAGTCCGTCAAGGAAACCATAGGTGATCAACAAGATTTCCACGTCGCTGCAGGCGGCGGTGGCCGATGTTCATGACGGCGCTACCGTCATGATTGGCGGCTTTGGCAACGCGGGTATGCCATTGGCGCTTATCAATACCTTAATCGACCAGGGAGCGCGCGAGCTGACTGTCGTCAACAATAATGCCGGCAATGGCGACACCGGTTTAGCGGCGTTATTGAAGGCCAAGCGTGTGCGCAAGATCATTTGCTCGTTTCCGCGTCAGGTCGATTCCTACGTGTTCGACGCCCTGTTTCGCGCCGGCCAGATAGAGCTTGAACTGACGCCGCAGGGCAACCTGGCCGAACGTATTCGCGCCGCCGGCGCTGGCATCGGCGGCTTCTTCACGCCAACCGCCTACGGCACCTTGCTGGCCGATGGCAAGGAAACGCGCGTCATTGACGGCAAGCATTATGTGTTCGAAACGCCAATCCACGCCGATTTTGCGCTGATCAAGGCTTATCGCGGCGATCGTTGGGGCAATCTGGTGTATCGCAAGACGGCACGTAACTTCGGTCCTATTATGGCGACGGCCGCGAAATGCACGGTGGCGCAGGTAAGCGAGATCGTTGAACTGGGTGCGCTCGATCCCGAAGCTATTGTCACTCCAGGGATTTTCGTGCAACGCGTCGTTTTGCAAACGCCTGATCAGGAGACCGTGTGATGAAAAGTTTGACCCGCGATCAGATGGCAATGCGCGTCGCGCGCGATATCCCGGAGGGCGCTTACGTTAATCTTGGCATCGGTCTGCCGACCATGGTGTCGAACTATTTACCCGCCGATCGCGAAATTTTTCTGCATAGCGAAAACGGCCTGCTTGGCATGGGACCGGCGCCCGCGCCCGACGCGATAGACGAAGATCTGATCAATGCAGGCAAGCAGCCGGTAACGTTGCTGACCGGTGGCGCTTATTTTCATCAGGCCGATTCGTTCGCGATGATGCGTGGCGGCCATTTGGATATCTGCGTGTTGGGCGCGTTTCAGGTGTCGGTTGGGGGCGATCTGGCCAACTGGAATACCGGTGCGCCAAATGCAATTCCGGCCGTTGGCGGGGCGATGGATCTGGCCGTTGGCGCCAAGCAGGTGTTCGTGATGATGGAGCATCGCACTAAAGCTGGCATTAGCAAAATCGTTTCGCAATGCAGCTATCCATTGACCGGTGTTGCCTGCGTCAGTCGTATTTATACTGACCTGGCGGTATTGGATGTGACATCCAGCGGGCTGGTCGTGCGTGAGATTCTGGCTGACATTTCCTTTGACGAGCTGCAGCGATTGACCGGCGTCCCGCTGGCGGGAATAGGGGGACCGGCGGATGGGGCTGCGGCGTGAACGCGCCTTTGCCGCCACGTGACGGCGTGGCGGCCAGCAAGGTTTTTATGCCACAAGGAACCTGGCCTGACCTGCTTGCCTTTTTGCTGGATCGTTTTAAATACATGCCCGCCGATGTCTTGCGTAATCGATTGGCTGGTGGCGGTATTGTTGATGAGGAGGGTGTGGCGCAGACATTGGCCAGCCCTTATCAACCCTTGCGCTGGCTTTGGTATTACCGCGAGGTCCCGGATGAAACCCCGGTTCCATTCGATTTGCCGGTATTGCACCGCGATGCGCATTTGGTGGTGGTGGACAAGCCCCATTTTCTGCCCAGTATTCCGGCGGGCCGGCATTTACGCGAGACGGCGTTGACCCGGCTGCGGGACCGGCTTGATTTGCCGCAATTAAGCCCCATCCATCGGCTGGACCGAGACACTGCCGGGGTCATGTTGTTTTGCGTCGATAGGGCCAGTCGCGGCGCTTATCAGGTCTTGTTTCAGTCGCGGCAGGTTAATAAGGAATACGAGGCTGTTGCCAAAGTGCGCGCCGATTTATGCTTGCCGCATGTGCGTTGCAGTCGAATCGAAGCAAAGTTGCCTGGCTTTATGGTTCACGAGGTGGACGGCCCGCCTAACAGCGAAACGCGTATCGAGCTGATTGATCGGCGGGGCGATCTGGGCCTTTACCGTCTGCGGCCGCGTACGGGTCGCAAGCACCAGTTGCGCTTGCACATGAGCGCTCTGGGTATTCCTATTTGCAATGATCGGTTTTACCCCGAATTGCAGGCGTATCGGGATGCCGATGATTTCAGCGACCCTTTGCAGTTGTTGGCGCGCGCCATTGAATTCGACGATCCTTTCAGCGGCCGGCCTCGGCGTTTTGAAAGCCAACGCCAACTGGCCGGCTGGTGAAACGCCGTTAAAGCACGTAGCGCGCCAGGTCTTGGCTGCTGGCGACTTCTTCGAGCTTGTCGTTGACATAGGCCGGATCGATAGTGACTGTTTTTCCGCTGCTTGCCGAGGCGTCGAAAGACAGATCTTCCAGAAGCTTTTCCATCACGGTATACAGGCGGCGGGCGCCAATGTTTTCGGTGCGCTCGTTGACATCGAAGGCCAGCTCGGCCAGGCGTTGCACGCCCTCGTCCGTGAAATTCAGGATGACATCTTCGGTGGCCATGAGCGCGCTGTATTGTTTGGTTAACGACGAATCGGTGTCGCACAGGATACGCACGAAATCTTTTGCCGTCAGTGAATCAAGCTCGACGCGTATGGGAAAGCGTCCCTGTAGTTCAGGGATCAGGTCCGAAGGGCGCGATAAGTGGAAAGCGCCCGATGCAATGAACAAAATATGGTCTGTGCGAACCACCCCGTATTTGGTGTTTACCGTCGTGCCTTCCACGAGCGGCAGCAAGTCGCGTTGGACGCCCTGGCGTGACACGTCGGCGCCTCCTTGTTCCTGGCGCGATGCGATTTTATCGATTTCGTCCAGGAATACGATGCCGTTTTGTTCGGCATTGGAAATGGCGTGAGTGCGCAAGTCTTCGTCGTTGATGCGTCGCGCCGCTTCTTCGTCTGTCAGCAATTTGAACGCCTCTTTGATCGGCATTTTTCGCACTTTCTTTTTGTCGCGTCCCATGCCGGCAAACAGGCCTTTCAACTGCTCGGTCATCTCCTCCATGCCGGCGGGAGCCATGATTTCCAGTTGCGGCGCGACGTGCGCGACTTCGATTTCGATTTCAAGGTCGTCGATTTTCCCTTCGCGCAGGCGCTTGCGAAAGGTCTGGCGCGCTGAATTTTCTTCGCGCTGCGGCTCGCCGCTGGCGTTGCGCGACGGCGACACGAGCACATCCAGTATGCGATCTTCGGCGGCGTCTTCGGCTTGTGTTTTAACGCGGCGTGTTTCGACGTCGCGCGTTTGTTTGATCGAAATTTCGATCAGATCCCGAATAATGGTGTCGACGTCACGACCGACGTAGCCGACTTCAGTGAATTTAGTCGCTTCGATTTTGATAAAAGGCGCGTTCGCCAGCTTGGCAAGGCGGCGCGCGATTTCGGTTTTGCCAACGCCGGTCGGCCCAATCATAAGGATGTTTTTGGGCACGATTTCGGTGCGCAAGGGCTCGGGCACTTGCTGGCGGCGCCAGCGGTTGCGCAGCGCAACGGCAACTGAACGTTTGGCGCGATCTTGCCCGACAATGTTTTTATCGAGTTCGGAGACGATTTCGCCGGGGGTCATGGTGGCAGCGGACATAATAGATGTTTGGCGCGTTTAAAGTGTTTCGATGGTATGGCTTTGATTTGTGTAAATACACAAATCGCCGGCGATTTCAAGAGACTTTTTGACGATCTCGGCGGGCGCCATATCGGTGTTGTCCAGCAGGGCAACCGCGGCTGACTGCGCATAAGCGCCGCCTGAGCCGATTGCCGCTATTCCGTGTTCGGGTTCAAGCACATCGCCGGTGCCGGTAAGCACCAGGGTGTGTTCGCTGTCGGCAACGATTAGCATCGCTTCAAGCCGGCGCAACACGCGGTCGGTGCGCCAGTCGCGCGTGAGCTCGACGGCGGCGCGCATTAAATGGCCTTGATGCTTTTCGAGTTTGGCTTCAAAGCGTTCTTGCAGCGTGAAGGCGTCGGCCGTCGCGCCCGCGAAACCGGCCAGAATTTTGTCATGGTACAGGCGGCGGATTTTGCGCGCCGTGCCCTTAATGATGATGTTGCCCAGTGTTACCTGGCCATCGCCGCCCAAAGCGACCTGTTTGTCGCGACGCACGCAAATGATCGTGGTGGCATGAAATTGTTCCATGAATCCTTCCTTTGAATTCCTTAGTTGGG
>JBDTGB010000154.1:0-14413 GCA_039937635.1 Burkholderiaceae bacterium
TAACGTGACGATGACGGTGAAGTTGATTGCGCCGATCGCCATGGAAGAGGGCTTGCGCTTTGCCATCCGCGAGGGTGGGCACACCGTGGGCGCTGGCGTGGTCGCTAAAATTATCGAGTAAGCAGTAAAATGATCGATTAGGCGGGCGCGTGTTGCATTCCCGCTTAAGTCAAGAAAGCAACGGAGTTACAAACAAGTTTGTTGTTTTCAGGATTTAGGGGTATAGCTCAATTGGCAGAGCGTCGGTCTCCAAAACCGAAGGTTGAAGGTTCGATTCCTTCTGCCCCTGCCAGGCCGCCAATACTACATCGTAGACCGCATACAGCGGATTCACTCGTCGGAATATGTCGAAGACTAACGTAGAAACCATTACCAGCACTGCCGATCGCGTTAAAGTGAGCTTGGCCGTGCTTGTCATTATTGCCGGAGTCGTCGGGTACGAGATGCTCACAGACCAACCCGGCCCGGCCCGGGTCGGCCTGTTCCTTGCCAGCGTGGTCGTTGCGACGATCATACTTTGGTTCAGCGAACTTGGTCGACGTACGATCAGTTTCGCCCGCGACTCGTATTACGAAGTCAAGCGCGTTGTATGGCCCGATCGTAAAGAATCAACCCGGATGACGATTATCGTTTTTCTGTTCGTCGTCGCGATGGCTTTTCTGTTATGGATCGTGGATAAACTCCTTGAGTGGATCATATACGGCGTGTTACTCGGCTGGAAATAAAGGGCACACATGAGCAAACGTTGGTATGTCGTCCATGTCTATTCAGGAATGGAAAAAAGTGTGCATAAAGCGCTGCTTGAGCGCATTGAGCGTGCTGCATTACAAACATCTTTTGGCCGTATTCTGGTCCCGTCCGAAGAAGTTGTTGAAGTCAAAGGCGGTAAAAAATCAATTACCGAACGGCGTATTTTTCCCGGCTACGTGCTGGTTGAAATGGATCTTACCGACGAGACCTGGCATCTGGTGAAGAACACCAATCGGGTTACCGGATTTTTGGGTGGGGCGGGGAATCGTCCGGCGCCCATATCGGATCTCGAAGTCGGCAAGATACTGTCTCAGATGGAAGAAGGCGTCGAAAAACCGAAGCCCAAGGTTCTGTTCGAGGTAGGCGAGCTGGTTCGCGTTAAAGACGGCCCTTTTGCCGATTTTAATGGCAATGTTGAAGAAGTTAACTACGAGAAAAGCAAGGTGCGAGTTTCGGTCACGATATTTGGCCGCGCCACGCCTGTTGAACTCGATTTTGGTCAGGTCGAAAAGTCCTGATTTAACCCCGGGGAGCCGGCTGCCGCGAAGCGGCGGTTGGCGCTAGAACCCGCAAGGAGCAAACTATGGCGAAAAAAATCGTCGGTTTTATCAAGTTGCAAGTGCCTGCGGGCAAAGCGAACCCGTCGCCACCCATTGGGCCGGCGCTGGGTCAGCGCGGCCTGAACATCATGGAGTTCTGCAAGGCGTTCAACGCCAAGACTCAGGGTCTGGAGCCCGGTTTGCCCATTCCCGTAATCATCACCGCCTACACCGACAAGAGCTTTACGTTCATCATGAAGACGCCGCCCGCGTCCATCCTGATCAAGAAAGCGTCGGGTGTGCAAAAAGGGTCGGCGAATCCCAGTCTTAACAAGGTCGGGAACCTGACTCGCGCGCAAGCTGAAGAAATTGCAAAAGCCAAAGCGCCCGACTTGACGGCCGCTGATCTCGACGCCGCGGTGCGTACGATTGCGGGCAGCGCTCGCAGTATGGGAATTACTGTCGAAGGAGTCGATGCATGAGCAAGCCAAGCAAACGCGCTGCTGCGCTACAAGCAAAAATTGATCCCAAGAAGCTTTACCCCGTTGGGGAGGCTATTGCGCTGATCAAGGAAACGGCTACCGCCAAATTCGACGAATCCATCGATATCGCCGTGCAGTTGGGTATCGATCCCAAGAAATCCGACCAGCTTGTACGCGGCTCGGTCGTGCTGCCCGCGGGCACAGGCAAAGTGGTGCGTGTTGCTGTGTTTGCGCAGGGTGAAAAGGCGGAGGCGGCCAAGGCGGCCGGCGCCGACATCGTTGGCCTGGAAGATCTGGCCGAAAGCATCAAGGCGGGCAAGCTGGATTTCGACGTGGTTATTGCCTCGCCCGACACCATGCGTGTGGTTGGAGCCTTGGGTCAAATATTGGGCCCTCGCGGTTTGATGCCGAACCCGAAAGTGGGCACGGTCACCCCGGATGTTGTCACCGCCGTTAAAAACGCCAAGGCGGGCCAGGTGCAATACCGTACTGACAAGGCAGGCATTATTCATGCGACGATCGGTCGCGCTTCATTTGGCGTTGATCAGTTGCAATCGAATTTGAACGCGCTGGTTGACGCCTTGAATAAGGCGCGTCCGGTTGCAATGAAAGGTATTTATCTACGCAAGCTCGCCGTGTCCTCCACAATGGGCGGCGGCGCTCGTGTAGAAATTGCCTCGCTTGCGGCTTGATTATCAAGCTGCGGGCACAAGAACTTTGGGCTGCGTCTGGAAGGTTCAGACGTTGCTGTCAAAGACCGCTGGAGCGGAAGGCAAACATACTCGTATGAAGGCCCCATGCTTAATTTCAAACTGTTCGCAGTTTGGTTCCAGCGCAGACGGCGCCCATGGAAGGATTCTTTTTAAAGAACTCGACCAGGTGCGCCGCATTCGGTTGACGTCGGGGATCTCCCTGATGTCGTTTGATGGAGTGTTCGAACCGTGAGTCTTAATCGACAAGAGAAAGCGGTAGTAATCGAAGAAGTCTCTGCGGAAGTCGCAAAGGCGCAATCGATTGTTATGGCTGAGTACCGTGGTCTGGACGTCGCCTCCGTCACCGTATTGCGCAAAACCGCGCGTGAATCGGGCGTGTACCTGCGTGTTCTTAAAAACACGCTAGTTCGTCGTGCATTGGCCGGAACCCCTTTCGAGGGAATTTCCGACCAATTGACCGGTCCGCTAATTTATGCAATTAGCACGGATCCGGTCTCGGCGGCAAAAGTACTGGCTGCTTTCGCAAAAACTAACGAAGCATTGGCGATCAGAGGCGGGGCATTGCCCAATAACGTCCTGAGCCTGGACGGTGTGAAGGCCTTGGCCACCATGCCGTCGCGCGACGAGTTGTTGTCGAAGTTGCTGGGTACGATGCAAGCGCCCATCGCGCAGTTTGTGCGTACGCTCAACGAAATCCCGACTGGATTTGTTCGCGGCCTCGCGGCCGTGCGCGACCAGAAGCAGGCCGCGTAAGCCGCCTGTTTCGGAATTCGCTGAATGACCGAGCGACACCCAACCCTGGCATTTAATTATTAATTGGAGTTCTACAAAATGGCATTAAGCAAAGCTGAAATTCTTGACGCTGTCGCTAGCATGACCGTGCTCGATTTGTCCGAGCTGATCAAGGATATGGAAGAAAAATTCGGCGTGTCCGCCGCTGCTGCCGCTGTTGCGGTGGCCGCACCCGCAGCCGCCGCTGCCGCTGCTGAAGAGCAAACCGAGTTCACCCTCATACTGACCGAAATTGGCGCTAACAAAGTCAGCGTCATCAAGGCGGTTCGGGAATTGACCGGTCTTGGCTTGAAAGAAGCCAAAGACGTGGTCGACGGTGCTCCCAAGACTGTGAAGGAAGGCCTGTCCAAGGCGGATGCTGACGCAGGAAAGAAGAAGCTTGAAGACGCGGGCGCAAAAGCCGAGCTGAAATAAGACTTTTTTCGTTCGCCCGGGAAGAGCTAAAGCCTTCCCGGGTTTTTGCGTTTCCAGAAAGCCCTGAATTCAGACGTTGTTGTGGATTTGAGTCGGGCTTTCTGGAGTCGTAAACCGGGGCCGTGGTTGACGGCCCGTGTAACCCTCGAGTCGGAGTGCTCATGCCTTATTCGTACACCGAAAAAAAGCGCATACGCAAGAGCTTCGCCAAGCGTGAAGACGTTCAAGACGTCCCATACCTTCTGGCGACTCAACTGCAATCTTTCTTAACATTTCTGCAGGCAGATACTACACCTTCCAAACGTAAAGATGAGGGCCTTCAAGCCGCTTTCAGTTCCATCTTTCCTATCGTAAGCCATAATCAGATGGCTCGGCTGGAGTTCGTCAGTTACATACTGGGCGAACCCGTGTTCGACGTAAAAGAATGCCAGTTGCGTGGACTGACCTACGCGTCGCCTTTGCGGGCCAAAGTGCGCCTGGTGCTCATGGATCGCGAAGTTAGCAAGCCAACGGTCAAAGAAGTAAAAGAACAAGAAGTCTACATGGGCGAGATTCCACTCATGACGGACACTGGCTCGTTTGTTATCAACGGCACAGAGCGCGTCATCGTTTCGCAGTTGCATCGCTCCCCGGGCGTGTTTTTCGAACATGATCGCGGCAAGACCCATAGTTCCGGCAAGTTGCTGTTTTCGGCTCGCGTGATTCCTTATCGCGGCTCGTGGCTGGATTTCGAATTTGATCCCAAAGACGTTCTGTTTTTCCGGGTGGATCGTCGTCGCAAGATGCCGGTCACTATTTTGCTGAAAGCTATTGGCATGACCCCGGAGGCCATTCTGGCGCACTTTTTTGATTTCGATAATTTTGAAATCAAGAGCGAAGGCGGGCTGCTTGAGTTCGTGCCTGAGCGCTGGAAAGGCGAAGTCGCCGGCTTCGATATCACCGATCGCGATGGCAATGTAATCGTCGAAAAAGACAAGCGCATCAACATTAAGAATTTGCGCGATCTTTCGACCGCCAAGGTCGAGCGCGTTTCCGTGCCCGAAGATTTTCTATTAGGCCGTGTTCTGGCCAAGAATGTCGTCAATCCCGAAACTGGCGAAATTATTGCGAACGCCAATGACGAGATCTCCGAATTGGTTCTGGCGGAATTGCGCACGGCGGGCATTCACGAAATCCAAGCCTTGTACACCAACGACCTGGACCGCGGTCCCTATATCTCGCAAACCTTGCGTACGGACGAAACCGCGGATCAGATGGCGGCGCGTGTGGCGATTTACCGCATGATGCGTCCCGGCGAGCCGCCTACTGAAGATGCCGTGGAAGCGCTGTTTCAGCGTCTGTTCTATAGCGAAGATGCTTACGATCTGTCGCGTGTCGGGCGCATGAAAGTCAACAGCCGCTTGGGCCACGGCGATGTAATCACCGGTCCCATGACACTGACCGATGAAGACATACTTGAAACGATAAAGGTCTTGGTTGAACTGCGCAACGGTCGTGGTCAGATCGACGATATCGATCACTTGGGCAATCGGCGCGTGCGCTGTGTCGGCGAGCTGGCCGAGAATCAATTCCGCGCCGGCCTGGTGCGCGTTGAGCGCGCGGTTAAAGAACGTCTGGGTCAGGCGGAAACTGAAAACCTGATGCCGCATGACTTGATCAACTCCAAGCCCATTTCGGCGGCGATCAAAGAGTTTTTCGGCTCCAGCCAATTATCGCAGTTCATGGATCAAACCAATCCTTTGTCCGAGATCACGCACAAGCGTCGCGTGTCGGCTTTGGGGCCTGGCGGTTTGACGCGCGAGCGCGCCGGATTCGAAGTGCGCGACGTGCATCCAACGCATTATGGCCGGGTATGTCCGATTGAGACGCCGGAAGGTCCAAATATCGGTCTGATCAATTCAATGGCTTTGTATGCCCGCCTGAACGAATACGGCTTTCTTGAAACGCCGTACCGCAAGATTATTGACGGGAAAGTCAGCGCGCAGATCGATTACCTGTCGGCAATTGAAGAAGGCAATTACATGATTGCCCAGGCTAACGCCGAGCTTGACGATGAAGGCCGTTTTACCGACGACCTGGTGGCTTGTCGTGAAGCGGGCGAAACCATGCTGACGGCTCCCGCCAATGTCCATTACATGGATGTGGCGCCGTCGCAGATTGTTTCGGTCGCGGCATCGCTGATACCTTTTCTGGAACATGACGATGCCAACCGTGCGCTGATGGGCGCCAATATGCAACGTCAGGCTGTTCCGTGTCTGCGTCCTGAGAAGCCGTTTGTTGGCACCGGGATCGAGCGCACTGTTGCGGTCGATTCCGGTACGACGGTGCAGGCTATTCGCGGCGGTCTGGTCGACCATGTCGACGCTGAACGCGTGGTGATTCGCGTTAACGACGATGAAAATGTGGCGGGCGAGGTTGGGGTTGATATTTACAACCTGATCAAATACACGCGCTCTAACCAGAACACCAACATTAATCAGCGGCCTATTGTAAAACGCGGCGATATCGTGGCTCGCGGCGACGTGTTGGCCGACGGTGCCTCGACCGATTTGGGCGAGCTGGCGTTGGGTCAGAATATGCTGATCGCGTTTATGCCGTGGAATGGGTACAACTTCGAGGACTCCGTTTTAATATCCGAGAAGATTGTGGCTGACGATCGCTATACGTCGATCCACATCGAAGAACTGACGGTTGTCGCGCGCGACACCAAGCTGGGCTCCGAGGAAATCACGCGCGACATCAGCAACCTGGCCGAGACGCAATTGAACCGCCTGGATGATTCGGGCATTGTATATATTGGCGCGGAAGTGCGCGCTGATGATGTGCTGGTGGGTAAAGTCACGCCGAAGGGCGAAACACAGTTAACGCCGGAAGAAAAGCTGTTGCGCGCCATTTTCGGCGAGAAAGCCTCCGATGTTAAAGACACATCGTTACGCGTTCCGTCAGGCATGGTCGGCACGGTTATCGACGTTCAGGTTTTCACCCGTGAAGGCATTGAACGCGACAAGCGGGCTCAATCGATCATCGATGACGAGCTGCGCCGCTATCGCCAGGATCTTAACGATCAATTGCGTATTGTCGAAGAAGACATGTTTGCGCGTATTGAAAAGTATTTGGTGGGTAAAACCGTTAACGGCGGCCCGCGCAAGCTGTCCAAGGGCACGACGCTGACGAAAGAATATCTGGTGGAGCTTGATCGCTGGCAGTGGTTCGATATTCGCCTGGCCGATGAAGACCATGCGGTGGCGCTTGAGCAGAATAAAGAGTCGCTGGAACAGAAACGCCATCAGTTCGATCTTGCATTCGAGGAAAAACGTAAAAAGCTCACCCAAGGCGACGAACTGCCTCCTGGCGTGCTGAAGATGATCAAGGTGTATCTCGCCGTCAAGCGTCGCTTGCAGCCTGGCGACAAGATGGCCGGTCGACATGGTAACAAGGGTGTGGTTTCGCGGATTACTTCGATCGAAGACATGCCGCACATGGCTGACGGCACCCCCGCCGACATCGTATTGAATCCGTTGGGCGTGCCTTCGCGCATGAACGTGGGCCAGGTGCTTGAAGTGCATTTGGGCTGGGCGGCCAAAGGGGTGGGTTTGCGGATTGCTGAAATGTTCGAGGACGAAAAGAACGTTCAGGCCAAAAGCATTCGCGCGTTTCTTGAGAAGGTTTACAACAGCAGCGGCACTGGCGCGCATCTTGAGATGCTTACCGACGACGAAGTGATTGAAATGGCGCGCAACCTGAGAGATGGCGTACCGTTTGCAACGCCGGTATTTGACGGCGCAACCGAGGAAGAAATCAGCAAAATGCTGGAGCTTGCCTATCCCGATGATATCGCGAAGCGTCTGCAACTGACACCCAGCCGTACTCAAGCCTGGTTGTACGACGGCCGCACGGGCGAACAATTCGAGCGCCCCGTTACCGTTGGCTACATGCATTATCTGAAGCTGCACCACTTGGTCGACGATAAGATGCATGCGCGGTCCACAGGACCTTACTCGCTGGTCACTCAACAGCCGTTGGGCGGCAAGGCACAGTTCGGCGGACAGCGTTTTGGTGAGATGGAAGTCTGGGCGCTCGAGGCTTATGGCGCCGCATACACCTTGCAGGAAATGCTTACCGTCAAGTCTGACGATATTGCTGGTCGCACCAAAGTCTACGAGAACATCGTTAAAGGTGATCACGTTATTGATGCTGGTATGCCAGAGTCGTTCAACGTTCTGGTTAAAGAAATTAGATCCTTGTCCCTGGACATGGATTTGGAGCGTAAATAAATGAAAGCGCTACTCGATCTATTTAAACAAGTCTCCCAAGACGAGCAATTCGATGCGATCACAATTGGTATCGCATCGCCTGAAAAGGTGCGGTCCTGGTCTTACGGCGAAGTCCGCAAGCCCGAGACAATTAACTATCGCACCTTTAAACCCGAGCGCGACGGTTTGTTTTGCGCCAAAATCTTTGGCCCTATCAAAGACTATGAATGCTTGTGCGGTAAATACAAACGCCTGAAACACCGCGGCGTCATTTGCGAAAAGTGCGGCGTTGAAGTCACCGTGGCCAAAGTGCGCCGCGAGCGCATGGGTCATATCGAACTGGCAAGTCCCGTCGCGCATATCTGGTTCCTGAAAAGTTTGCCATCCCGTCTGGGTATGGTGCTTGACATGACGTTGCGCGATATTGAACGCGTGCTTTACTTTGAAGCATGGTGTGTGATTGAACCCGGCATGACTCCGCTAAAGCGCGGTCAGATCATGTCCGACGACGATTTTCTGGCCAAAACCGAGGAATACGGCGACGATTTCCATGCATTGATGGGCGCCGAAGCGGTGCGCGAATTGTTGCGCACAATCGATATAAACCGCGACGTCGAGACCTTGCGCGCCGAGCTCAAAGCTACTTCGTCCGACGCCAAGATCAAGAAAATATCCAAGCGGTTGAAGGTGCTGGAAGGGTTCCAGAAATCCGGCATCAAGCCTGAATGGATGGTGATGGAAGTGCTGCCCGTGCTACCGCCGGACTTGCGCCCTCTGGTACCGCTGGATGGCGGTCGTTTTGCGACGTCGGATTTGAACGATTTGTACCGCAGGGTCATCAACCGCAACAATCGCTTGAAACGTCTGCTGGAATTGAAAGCGCCCGATATTATCTTGCGCAATGAAAAACGCATGCTGCAGGAATCCGTTGATTCGCTACTCGATAACGGTCGTCGCGGCAAAGCCATGACGGGTGCGAACAAGCGTCAGTTGAAATCGCTGGCCGACATGATTAAAGGCAAGAGCGGCCGATTCCGCCAGAACTTGCTGGGCAAGCGCGTCGATTATTCCGGCCGGTCGGTTATTACGGTGGGCCCTCAGCTTAAGTTGCACCAATGCGGCTTGCCCAAATTGATGGCGCTCGAACTGTTCAAGCCTTTCATTTTCAACCGTTTGGAAATGATGGGTTTGGCCACGACGATCAAGGCCGCCAAGAAGCTGGTCGAGAGCCAGGAGCCGGTTGTATGGGATATTCTTGAAGAGGTCATTCGCGAACATCCGATTATGCTTAATCGCGCCCCGACCCTGCACCGTCTGGGTATTCAGGCGTTCGAGCCGACTCTGATTGAAGGCAAGGCTATTCGACTGCACCCGTTGGTTTGCGCGGCGTTTAACGCCGACTTCGACGGCGACCAGATGGCCATTCACGTGCCCCTGTCGCTGGAAGCGCAGCTTGAAGCCCGTACTCTTATGCTGGCGTCGAACAATATTTTGTTCCCCGCCAACGGCGAACCGTCGATTGTCCCGTCGCAAGATATCGTGCTGGGCCTGTATTACTCCACTCGCGAACGCGTCAATGGCAAGGGTGAAGGTTCGTTCTTCATGGACGTGGCGGAAGTTCAGCGCGCGTACGACAGCCGCGAGGTCGAGCTTCAAAGCCGCATCACGGTGCGCCTGAATGAATTTGAAAAGGATGAAAGCGGCGAATGGCAACCTGTGCTGCGGCGTTTCGAGACAACGGCCGGTCGCGCCTTGCTATCCGAAATTTTGCCTAAGGGCTTGCCTTTCTCTGTATTGAACAAGGCGCTTAAGAAGAAGGAAATTTCCCGGCTGATTAATCAGTCGTTCCGGCGTTGCGGCCTGCGGGCAACGGTTATTTTTGCCGACAAGCTCATGCAGTCGGGCTTCCGTCTGGCAACACGCGGCGGGATTTCGATTGCCATGGAAGACATGCTGATTCCGAAGGTCAAGGAAGAAATCCTGACGCAAGCCAGCGCCGAAGTCAAAGAGATCGATAAGCAATATTCGTCGGGTCTCGTGACGGCGCAAGAGCGTTATAACAACGTGGTTGATATCTGGGGCAAGGCCAGCGATAAAGTCGGCAAGGCCATGATGGAAGAGCTGTCGACTGAGCCGGTCATTAACCGCTTTGGCGAGGAACAGCGTCAGGAATCGTTTAATTCCGTCTACATGATGGCCGATTCGGGCGCTCGTGGTTCGGCGGCGCAAATTCGCCAATTGGCCGGCATGCGCGGCCTGATGGCTAAACCTGACGGTTC
The DNA here is from genome assembly GCA_039937635.1 of Burkholderiaceae bacterium. Lineage (GTDB taxonomy): Bacteria > Pseudomonadota > Gammaproteobacteria > Burkholderiales > Burkholderiaceae_B > JBDTGB01. The sequence goes on from JBDTGB010000154.1 coordinate 10,223, forward strand.
CATTATCGAGACCCCCATTACGGCTAACTTCCGTGAAGGGCTTAATGTGCTTCAGTACTTTATCTCGACTCACGGCGCACGCAAGGGCTTGGCCGATACGGCGCTTAAAACGGCCAACTCGGGTTATCTGACCCGCCGTTTGGTCGACGTGACTCAGGATCTGGTTATTACGGAGCTGGATTGTGGCACGACGCGCGGCTATCTGACGAAGGCGGTGGTCGAAGGCGGCGAGGTTATCGAGCCTTTGCGCGACCGCATTCTGGGTCGCGTGGCGGCGATTGATATCGTCAACCCCGACAGTCAGGAAACGGCGATCGCCGCAGGCACCTTGCTAGATGAGGACCTGGTTGACCTGATCGACAAGCTGGGCGTGGACGAGGTCAAAGTTCGCACGCCGCTGACTTGCGAGACGCGTCATGGTCTGTGCGCGCATTGTTATGGCCGTGACCTGGGCCGCGGCAGTCTTATCAGTCTTGGTGAAGCCATTGGCGTTATAGCCGCGCAATCGATCGGCGAGCCCGGCACGCAGCTTACGATGCGGACTTTCCACATCGGGGGCGCCGCATCGCGCGCCGCCTTGGCAAGTTCGGTGGAAACTAAATCGACGGGGACGATTGGTTTCGCCGGCACCATGCGCTATGTCACAAATGCCAAGGGCGAACGGGTGGCCATTTCGCGTTCGGGCGAAATCGTTATTTTCGACGACAGCCGCCGCGAGCGCGAACGCCACAAGATACCGTACGGCGCGACGATCAGTGTGGGTGATGGCGACGCTGTCAAGGCCGGCCAGCGTTTAGCTGGTTGGGATCCACTGACGCGTCCTATCGTTTCCGAGTACTCGGGTGTTGTCCGCTTTGAGAATATTGAAGAGGGTGTAACCGTCGCCAAGCAGCTCGATGAAGTAACGGGTCTGTCGACGTTGGTGGTGATTACACCCAAGACGCGGGGCGGCAAGACGATGGTGCGTCCGCAGATCAAGTTGATCAACGAAGCGGGCGAAGAGGTCAAGATCGCAGGCACGGATCACTCGGTAAGTATTTCCTTCCCGGTTGGCGCGTTGATCACGGTGCGTGACGGCTTGCCGGTCTCGGTTGGCGAAGTGCTTGCCCGGATTCCGCAGGAATCGCAAAAAACGCGCGATATCACGGGTGGTCTGCCGCGGGTGGCCGAGCTCTTCGAAGCTCGTTCCCCCAAGGATGCCGGTATGTTGGCCGATGTTACAGGCACGGCTTCGTTCGGTAAAGACACCAAAGGCAAACAGCGCCTGGTTATCACCGACTTGGACGGCGTCAGTCACGAGTTCCTGATTCTTAAAGAGAAGCAGGTCCTGGTGCATGACGGTCAGGTCGTGAACAAGGGCGAAATGATTGTCGATGGCCCGGCTGATCCACATGATATCTTGCGTCTGCAAGGCATCGAAAAGCTGGCCGCCTATATCGTTAACGAGGTTCAGGACGTTTACCGTCTGCAAGGCGTGAAGATTAACGACAAGCACATTGAAGTAATTGTGCGTCAGATGCTGCGCCGTGTGAATGTCGTCAATGCGGGCGATACCGGATTCATTACTGGCGAGCAAGTTGAACGTTCGGAATTGTTCAACGAGAACGACCGGATGGAAGCCGCGGGCAAACTCCCGGCGACATACGAGAATGTCTTGTTGGGCATTACCAAAGCGTCGTTGTCGACCGATTCGTTTATCTCGGCCGCTTCATTCCAGGAGACCACTCGAGTCCTCACGGAAGCGGCTATTATGGGTAAACGCGACGATTTGCGCGGCCTGAAGGAAAACGTCATCGTGGGTCGTCTGATTCCGGCTGGCACCGGCATGGCGTATCACCTTGCGCGCAAGGAGAAAGAGCAGTTTGAAGCGGCCGAGCGTCAAGCTGCCCGCACGATGGCCAATCCGTTCGAAGACGCGCCGGTTGCCGCGCTTGAAACTCACGAAGGACCCGCTTCGGAAGACGGGGGGCCCGCTCAAGAGTAGTATCAGACAGGCGGCTCCGCCGCGTGGACGTGTTGTTGGAAATCCGCCGGGTTGCAACCCGGCGGATTTGTTCCAGCCAGTTGCAAATCGGCGACAGCGATAGCGCCTGGTTATCCGTACTTTTTGACCATGCTTGCTTTTTCGTGCTACGATAGCGAGCTTAACAACAGGATCTGGTTTTAATAAACCTTTCGTGTCGGTTAAAACAGTAGTAGCAACAACTCAGCAAGACCCGCTCTTTTACGTTATTTCGTGCTAGGCGGTTTTGCGAAAACCGCCGCGGTTTTTTTATGTATGGCAATTTGTTTTGTCGATATGAACCAGGCATTTCATTCAAATACGTAAATCAGTACGCAAGTACGTTAAAGGATGCGTAAAGGTCATGCCAACGATTAGTCAGCTCGTGCGCAAGCCGCGCGAAGTCAGCCGCGAAAATAGCAAGAGCCCAGCGCTCGAAAACTGCCCCCAGCGTCGGGGTGTTTGCACTCGCGTCTACACCACAACCCCTAAAAAGCCTAACTCGGCATTGCGTAAAGTCGCGAAGGTTCGTTTAACCAACGGTTTCGAAGTGATTTCGTATATCGGCGGCGAAGGCCACAACCTGCAGGAGCACTCGGTGGTTCTTGTACGCGGCGGCCGGGTCAAGGATTTGCCTGGTGTGCGCTATCACATTGTGCGTGGATCGCTTGATTTGCAAGGGGTTAAAGACCGCAAGCAATCGCGCTCCAAGTACGGTGCAAAGCGCCCGAAAAAGGCTTAAGTGTTTTAGCGGCCGGTATGCGCCGGTCGTAATGGTGCAGCCATGGGCGTTATCGTCTATGGCATGTAAGTGATCATTCATTTGAATGGTCGTGGCCGTGCAAAGCACGGTTCAACTGAACTGTCACAAGGAAGTTACTATGCCGCGTCGTCGCGAAGTTCCCAAGCGCGAGATCCTCCCGGATCCAAAATTCGGAAGTGTTGATCTTGCCAAGTTCATGAACGTTGTCATGTTGTCGGGTAAAAAAGCTGTTGCCGAACGTATTATTTACGGCGCTTTTAGCCAGATACAAGCTAAAACGGGCAAGGAACCGATTGAAGTGTTCAATCTTGCCATTAATAATATCAAGCCTGTTGTTGAAGTGAAAAGCCGTCGCGTTGGCGGCGCCAACTATCAGGTTCCTGTTGAGGTACGCCCCGTGCGCCGGATGGCGCTTGCCATGCGCTGGCTGCGTGAAGCCGCTAAAAAGCGCGGCGAGAAGTCGATGGATTTACGATTGGCTGGCGAATTGCTCGATGCGGCTGAAGGCCGCGGCGGCGCAATGAAGAAACGTGAAGACACGCATAAAATGGCCGAAGCGAACAAAGCTTTCAGCCATTTCCGTTGGTAATCTAAGGATACAAGAAAAATGGCCCGCAAAACCCCCATTGAGCGCTACCGCAATATTGGCATTTCCGCGCATATTGATGCCGGGAAGACCACCACCACAGAGCGCATCCTGTTCTACACAGGCGTCAACCACAAACTTGGCGAGGTTCATGATGGCGCTGCCACCATGGACTGGATGGAGCAAGAACAAGAGCGCGGCATCACGATCACGTCAGCGGCTACTACCGCTTTCTGGAGCGGCATGGCGGGCGATCGTCCCCAGCATCGCATCAACATCATCGACACCCCGGGGCACGTTGACTTCACTATCGAAGTGGAACGTTCAATGCGCGTGCTTGATGGCGCTTGCATGGTGTATTGCGCGGTGGGCGGTGTGCAGCCTCAGTCCGAGACCGTTTGGCGTCAGGCTAACAAATACGGGGTTCCGCGTTTGGCGTTCGTCAATAAAATGGATCGGACCGGCGCGAATTTTTTCAAAGTGTACGAGCAGCTCAAGACGCGCCTGAAGGCGCATCCTGTGCCGATTGTTATCCCGATTGGTGCCGAAGAAAATTTCACGGGGGTTGTCGACCTGGTGAAAATGAAAGGCATTATCTGGGACGAGGCTTCTCAGGGCACGAAGTTCGAATACATCGAGATTCCACCGGAATTGCTTGATTTGGCTAACGAGTGGCATGAAAAGCTGCTCGAGTCGGCGGCTGAATCGACCGAGGAGCTCATGAATAAATACCTGGAAACGGGCTCGCTAAGCCAGGATGAAATTACGTTGGGGATCCGCACGCGCACGATCGCCGGCGAAATTCAGCCTATGCTCTGCGGCACCGCTTTCAAGAACAAA